>JBLZXS010000149.1:0-7083 GCA_050285325.1 Acinetobacter sp. | reverse complement strand
ACTGGTTTTATATTTTATTTTTGCAACTTTGCTATAAAATTAATGATAGTGCTATCCCAAGAATTAGGTAATTTATAGAGTAAAAGTAAACTTAAATATTTATATAGAATAAGAGAAAATTAAAAAACTTTGTTATCAATCGGCTTTAGTTAAGTTATTTCCTATTTAATTCATATTTTTATTTATTAAAAAATAAATCGTTATGAAAGATATTTTAAATCCTTCAATATAAAAATAGCCCATTAAATTGGGAGGCTAGTATATATTTTAACTGATTAATTGCATCAATCTTTCAATGGGTCTGTGAATCCACAGCTATTTGTAGCTAAGTAACTTATTTTTAAGGGTTTATTGTGTTTTGAATATGATGAATATAAAGTTATTCAAGCGAAAATAAGGCAGAGAAAAGAAAACGAAGCAATAAAAAAGGAGCAGATGCTCCTTTTAATATGTCTTGTTTTAATGAAGATTTTGCGTAATTTTTTGCAAAATTTGCAATAACACATCAAATTCACTTTGCAATGGTGTGCTTTTACGCGTGACCAAAGCTAGGGTACGACTAGGCGCCGCATCAATAGCTTTAACCACTAAATCTGGATTTGCTTTAATCATATTGGTATGAATGGCAATTTCAGGAAGTAGGGTAAAACCTAAATCTGCAGAAACCATTTCGACCAATGTCGGCAATGAACTAGATTTTAAACGATGATCATTTTTACGTTCACCAATTGGGCATGCACTTAAAGCATGATTACGTAAGCAGTGACCTTCTTCTAGCAATACTAGACGGGATAAATCTAAGTCATCCAGCGATTTTGCAGCATTGGCATTTTGGTCATTTTTGTGACATACCAAATACAAATCTTCTTTGGCTATTTCAGCGACTTTTAGGCCACGTGTATCGAAAGGCAAGGCCAGTACAATCATGTCGAGATTGCCATGTTCCAGTTTTTCGACAATTTTTTCACTTTGCGCTTCATGCAGATGTAACTGAATTTTAGGCAGCTGCTTATGCACTTCATCTAGAAGTTGCGACAAAATGAAAGGCGCGATCGTCGGAATAATACCTAAATGCAAATCACCGGTTAAAGGTTCGCTCATTTCACGACTTAAACGCATCAAGTCCTGAGCATCTGCCAATAGAACACGGGCTCGACCCACAACCTGTTCTCCAAGCGGAGTTAAACGTACATTTTGGCGGTCGCGTTCAACGAGGACTCCACCTAACAAACGCTCTAACTCCATGATCCCGCCTGACAAAGTCGATTGGGTCACAAATGAACGGCGCGCAGCTTCAGTAAAATGTAGCGTTTCAGACAGTGTTACGAGGTATGACAGCTGTCTTAAAGAGGGTAATGCAGCCATAGTGTCCTAATGTTTTAATTTAAAGTGATCAGCAAATAATCCGCTAAGATATGGAATAAAATACGGAGGCATATCATGCCCCATTCCATTAATTAATTCAAACTTAGCATCTGTAATTGCCTTTGCAACTGCTTTGCCATGACTCGGTGGTAGTAAACGATCACGAGAGCCATGTACCACAAGGGTAGGTTGCTGAATTTGCTTACTCAATTGTAGCAAAGAACCGGTACATAATATTGCTAAAAACTGTTGAAGTACACCCGCTGGATAATAACTTCGTTGATATAGTTTACGTGCGGTCTGAATAATCTCAATTTGGTTGATATATCCAGGTGAACCAATAATGTTAAAAACTTTCACGCTATGATTCACAATGCCTTCTTCATCAGTCGATTCAGGTCGACCGATCAGGCTTAAAAGTTGTTTTGGAAAGGGTGGAGGTAATAGCGGTTGATTATTACTGGTAAACATTAAACCAAGGTTGCTGACTTTTTCAGGATGTCGGGCTGCCAGAATCTGTGCAATCATTCCCCCCATGGATGCACCAATCACAGAGACTTGTTCCAGTCCTAAGTGCTCAATCAATAATGCGGCATCTTCCGCCATATCATATAGGTTATAAGGTGCACCTTGATTTTGTAAGCCTAAAGCAAAACGCCCCATCAATTTCAAGGTGTTCAGTCGGGGTCCCGCATGTCTAATTTTGGATGATAGTCCAATATCGCGGTTGTCAAAACGAATGACACGATAGCCTTGGTCAATCAGAGATTTACAGAAAAAATCTGGCCAAAACAACATCTGCGCACCCAAACCCATAATCAGCATGATTACAGGGTGTTCAGGATTTCCACCCATTTCGACATGCAGCTCTATTCCATTGCTCAAAGTCACTTTGGTTTCGTGCATGAAAGAAGTATAGGGAGAGCCTGTAAAATTAAGTGCGCTATGATTCATTGTTGTTTTCCCAAAAAAGGACATTTTGCTGAAAAAACGTCCTTACTATTAAAACCTTAAACTGCTACAGGAATCAAGTCAGGTACAAGTTTAGTTAGAGCTAAACGCTGTTTTGATGCTGTAGCACCTAATAGAACAAAACCACGCAAGGTGTTTTGACTATCTAAAGCTTTGGCAATCATGCCATCTTCAAGCTCTTCTGTATCCCAGATCACATCCACATCCACTGGTGCAGGAAGTACGGTCAAAGGTGCAGCAGGAGTTTTGACTGCAACGGGCATTGCTGGATAATGCACATGCGTTTGTTCACCATTTAGAGTTTTCGCTAAAGCACGTGCTTGCTGCATGATTGGCATGACATACGGCAACAGCAAACCATTGACTTCTGCACAGTCGCCAATCGCATAGATATCGGCTTGATTGGTTTCTAAATGACCATTGGTCAAAATACCGCGGCTGCAGTGAATATCAGCAGCTTTTGCCAACTCTAAATTCGGCTGTAAGCCAATTGCTGAAAGTACAACATCTGCTACAACAGATTGACCATTGGCTAAAGTAATCTGGTAATCACCCTTTTCAACTTTAATTACTTTTTCAACGGTTGTACCCAATACAAAGTGAATGCCAATCGCTTCAAGTTTTTCTTGAAAAGAAGCCGCAACATAATCAGGAATAAGACGTCCTAAAGGTTGCGGAGCCAAATCAATCACGGTGACTTGATGCTCTGTATTTTGTAAATCATTGGCGAATTCACAACCAATCAGACCGGCACCTAAAATCACCACACGTTTATCATGATGTTGATCCAGATTTTTACGGAAGGCCTTGTAGTCATCCAAATTGTTGACCACGTGAATGTCATCACTGCCATCACCAGCAATCGCTAGACGAACAGGATTTGCACCTACCGCTAAAACCAGTTTTGAATAAGGTTGAGTGGATTGTTGTCCATCTTTCTCTAAAACCAACTGATGTTGTTCAGCTTGAATTTCTTTTACCCAAGTATGCGCTTCAATACGCATCTTCAGCTGATCACTCATTTTGCTGGCATCACCTAAAGCAATTTGTTCAGGCGCTTTTTTACCGGCTAAAGCATTAGACAGCGTGGGCTTAGCATAGTTTACCGCATCATCTGCACAAATCATGACCAGCTCATGCTCAGGGTTAAGCTTGCGAAATTCACGTGATGCGGTATATCCTGCCATACCCGAACCAATGATGACGATAGGATGCATAGTTCTCTCCAAACTGTTTTCTATAAGACGTAAAAAAAGACCATTTACTATGGTCTTTGGTATCAATTTTTAGATTTCAACCATTTCAAAATCAACTTTTGATACACCACAGTCCGGGCAGGTCCAATCATCAGGGATGTCGTCCCACTTTGTACCAGCGACAATACCATCTTGTGGCCAACCTTCTGCTTCGTCATAAATCCATCCACAAACGATGCATTGATACTTTTTCATTTGACTCTCCAAAACACTGACCTTTTAAAAAGTGAAGTCAGTAAAATTTCCTATACAGCATGACTCTAGTGATATGACGTTCAATGTACATATTTAACCAAATTTTTACGCAGTTCTGGCATTAATGTAAAGCGAATATCGGAGTTTAATCAGTGAATTTGAAACCAGAATTGCAGAGCAGGACAAAACTTGTCTTAAAAATACGTAAATATGCTTTTTGTCTAACAATTTAAATGAGTATGAATTTTAAAATTTCTAGCCAGTAGTGCTGAATTATGCAGTTTGAAAATGACTTTAGGGAGAGGAAATGTCAGATTTAGACTAAGGTCGAGGAGATAAAATAAACAGAGTTTGCTAATGTAACATTCGATAAATCTATAGTTATTATTTATTTAAAATATTAATACAATTAAATCAAATGCTTATGATTTATTAGTGCATTTTGTAGCATTATTCATATGATCATTTACTGGTCTTGAACCTGATAAAGCGTTAAAATTCGCTTATTCTTTTTTAAATTACTTTTCTCCCCATGAGCAATTTGTCTACATCTTTGTGGTCTCACATTCGTACTGTCCAAGATTTCCCAAAACCAGGTATTTGTTTCTTTGATTTAACACCTTTGTTTATGAGTAATATTGAACCATTAACCGATGCTTTAATTGCCAGTATTCCTGCGGAAAAACTTCAACAAGTAGACAGCTTCGTCGCTGTTGAAGCACGTGGTTTTGTTCTTGCCAGTTTGTTGGCACAGCGTTTAGGCAAAGGCTTATTGCTGGTTCGTAAAGCAGGCAAATTGCCACCACCGGTTGTTGGGGTAGGGTACAGTCTGGAATATGGCATGGACCGTTTGGAAATGTCGGCAAATATCGAAGCACAAAAAATCATTATTGTGGATGATGTTTTGGCAACGGGCGGTACTTTAAAAGCAGTGAAACAGTTGGTAGATAAATGCAACCATGAAATTTTGGGTGCCAGTATTTTTCTGGATTTGCCTGATTTGCACAGCGATTTAGGTTTAGAAGTTTGGTCGGTGTTGGATGATAAATCTCAGCCTGAGCAAAACGTTGCTTAACCGATTTATTGTCATAAAAAGCCTTGGTTAAACCAAGGCTTTTTTTATTTATTTAGAAAATGCGTTTGCATATGCTGAATCAAATCATTGATGTTTTCTGGACTGGCTAAACGGTGATGTCCGCCTTCCAAGGCTTGAACGATCATATAAGGTTCCAGCTGTTCTTGAACGGCATACATATCCAGTATTTCATCACCTAATTCTAAATATGCTATTTGAGCAATATCGTGTTCCAGATCATCTTCATTAATGGGCGGGTAGTCTTCACGAAAATTGGGACTTAAGCTCGGGTTAGCAATAACTGTTGGAATTTTGCACACGGCTGACATTTTTAATGCCCAATACGCGCCCAAGCTATGTCCGACTAAAATCTCAGGTTTAATTTTGGCAATAATATCGCGATAAAAATCAGCAACAGTTTGAAAATTCAGGTTGCGGTAATCGACATCGATACAAAATTTTTGATTTGCATCAATAGCATGGAATTTAGTGGACTCACGAGAGGAATCCAGCCCATGTAAAAATAAGATTTTCGAAGTGCATGTATTCATTGTTTTATCGTTCACACTGTCTTTAATCACAAAGATAGAAAGGGTTGAATAGTTTATTTTTCAACTATTTTGCTTGAATTTATTGTAGGTGACTGTGTGGAAGAAACAACTTAGCTTTTGGTCTAAGACATCCATTAGGCAATGTGGAATAAAACAGCTTACAAATTAAATTAATGATTAAAAATAGTATGTTAGAGATATTTTGAGCTAAATTGATATTTAAGTAACAAATGATAAATATGCTGCAAAAATAAATATGGATAATTTTAAAGGAAGAGGATGACTTTGCGGAGTAAAGCTATGGAAATTTTAAAATACGAGATTTTAATTGCTGCAACGCCAGAAAAAGTTTGGCAGGTGTTATGGAATCCTGAAACGTATATGCAATGGACACAATATTTTTCTCCTGGTTCATCTATGCATTCTGACTGGAAAATCAATGGTAAAACGGTCTTTCTGGATGCCAATGGGGAAGGTATGGTTTCAACAATTACCGAACTTGATGAGTTTAAAAGTGTCACCTTTAAGCACTTGGGAATGTTGCAAGACGGCATTGAAGATTTAGACAGTGAAGAAGTTAAACAATGGAGTGGTGTCTTGGAAAAATACGAGCTTAAAGATTTTAATGGCCAGACAATATTGGGCGTAGAATTAGAAACCATTAAAGATCATGTGGAATTAATGAATAATGGATTAAAGAGAGGATTTGAAATCGTTAAACAATTAGCCGAAGCTTAAAATATGAATTAAAGGAAGTGGGATTCGGCAAATCAATGCTTTTGTGTGGCAATAAGTCATACGAAATTTTACTAAATCTGCTATGCTATGCAACTTCCGTTTTTTACACATATTCGAGGCAGAGATGACGCAACATAACGCTCAATCGACTTCTGAACCACAAATTTCCGAAAACGATTTAATTGCACAGCGTCATGCCAAGTTAAAGCATATTGAACAACACGCTAAGGAAAAGGGAACCAGCCCTTGGCCGAACACTTTTAAGCGTGAACATTACGCTCAAGATTTACAAGAACAATTTGCTGAAAAGTCTAAAGAAGAAATTGAAGCAGATGATCGCGTTTACGTAAAAGTTGCAGGTCGTGTGATGTTGAACCGTGGTTCATTCCTGGTGATTCAGGATATGACCGGTCGTATTCAACTTTATGTTGCGCGTAAAGAATTAGATCCGGAAGTCGTTGCAACAATCAAAGGTTTAGACCTGGGCGATATTATTGCGGTTGAAGGTTATATCGGTCGTTCAGGTAAAGGTGATCTATATGTTCACATTGAACATTTCGAGCTTTTAACCAAATCACTACGTCCACTTCCAGATAAATTCCACGGTTTAAATGACACCGAAGTGAAATATCGTAAGCGTTATCTTGATTTGATGGTGAATGAAGAAACACGTAAAACTTTTGAAATCCGTGCCAAAGTGGTTTCAGGTATGCGTGCTTATTTAGCCAATGAACGCTTCATGGAAGTTGAAACGCCAATGATGCATGTGATTCCAGGGGGAGCTTCTGCGCGTCCGTTTGAAACACATCACAATGCACTGGATATGCCATTGTATTTACGTATTGCACCTGAGCTTTACTTAAAACGCTTGGTGGTAGGTGGTTTTGAACGTGTATTCGAAATTAACCGTAACTTCCGTAATGAAGGGATT
>JBLZXS010000148.1:0-6852 GCA_050285325.1 Acinetobacter sp. | reverse complement strand
CGCGTAATTGACGAATACGCTTAGCAGATTTTTTGGTCAAAATGTGGCGTTTGAACGCTTGTTTACGCTTAAAACCGTTAGCAGTCGCTTTAAAGCGTTTAGCTGCACCACGGCGAGTTTTCATCTTAGGCATAACAACCTCTTTTGAACACCTGTTCGGCTCGTTTGCACCATTACAAAACGACCTGCAGGTAAGGGAGCCAGTATTCTAAAGCATCTTTGCTTAAAACAAAAGCAAATATCTGCAAAATTCCGACCAATTGTCCCCCCTTCTCTTAGTCTTATTTCCAATATCAAATGCACGATGTTTTTATGAATAAACCCACTATTCAGCACTATAATTATCACAACATAAGAATATTGGACCAATATGACTCCCGCACAGGATGCTTTTGCAGCATTACGCTATCGTGATTTCTCTGTTGTTACGATAAACCAGTTCTGCCTCACCATCGCAATTTTAATTCAAGAAATTATTGTCGCGTATTCGCTGTATCAAATTACCAAAGACCCACTGACGCTCGGTTTAATCGGACTGGCTGAAGCAATTCCCTTTATTGCCTTATCATTATGGGGTGGGTATTTTGCAGACCGCTTTAATAAACAGACCATTATGAAAGTCTGTTTGTTCTTTGCCGTGCCCTTACCTTTGGTTTTATGGTGGCTGTTTCATCGTTATGGTTTAGGTGAAATTGGAATAAATAGCCTGTCTTGGGGGATCTATGCAGTCATTTTTGGCTTGGGCACCATTCGCGGTTTTTACAACCCTTCTGCAACCTCGCTCAAACCTTTTCTAATTCCACGTGAACTATATGCCAATGGTGCAACCTGGACCACGATCGGTTGGCAAAGTGGCGTAATTATCGGACCTATGCTCGGTGGTTTCATGCTGGCATTTTTAGGTCGCGAAACCAGTCTGATTGCTGTTTCAGTATTACTGGCGATCTGTTTTATTTTGATCAACCTGCTGCAAAAGCGCAGCTTCCCCAAAATTGAAACGGATAATTTGATTGAAAGTTTGGGTGATGGTTTCCGCTTTATCTGGAAAACCAAAATTGTTCTGTGGGCGATTTCACTGGATTTGGTTTCTGTGCTCTTTGGTGGAGTAATTGCCCTGCTGCCAATTTTCGCTGAAGATATTTTAAAAGTCGGTCCTGAAGGTTTAGGTTATTTACGTGCTGCACCCTCTATTGGCGCACTTTTTACCATGATTGCCTTAACCAGATTTCCCCCTACTCAAAATGCATGGCGCAATATGCTGCTTGCCGTGGCCGGTTTTGGGATATTCACGCTACTATTCGCCTTCTCAAACAACATGTGGCTCTCCCTGTTTGCTTTAGCCATGACCGGAGCCTGTGACAGTATCTCAGTCGTAGTTCGCCAAACCATCCTGCAGATATACCCACCTGAAAATATGCGTGGCCGCGTTGCCGCAGTAAACGGCATGTTTGTCTCAAGCAGCAATGAACTGGGGGCTTTTGAATCCGGTTTAGCGGCAAAATATATGGGCGCCATTATGGCAACGGTGTTTGGTGGCTGTATGACCATGGTAGTGGTTGCGATGAGCTGGGCAAAAACCCAAGATTTATTTGGTGTAGATATCACTAAAGGTAATGATCAAAGCCATTAATTCACTTTTTAGACTTGCGAGTATTTCTAATTCAGGAAATACTTCGCACTCACAATGCTCCGCTACTGCCGCAACCTCTGATTTGATTAAAGAAATAATATTTATGAAGCAAATACTGTGTTTTTCTCTACTCATGAGCTTACCGTTAAGCGCTACCTATAGTGCTACAGCGAATACCTCCAAACAACTCGCGGTTCAGAAAAGCGCAGCCCTTCCGGCGCATTTAACTACGCGCATTCAGTGGACCAAATTTCCACATCCTCACTATAAAAATGAAGATTTAAAAGATCAAAACCGTAGTGCGATTATTCGGATCTATGCAGATGAAACCGGTACTATTAGTAAAGCCAGCGTACAGGAAAGTACCGGCTTAACCTATTTAGATGATCTGTTAATTAAAGCTGTGCGTGAGGTGAGTGTAAAACCACATGTCGAAAATGATACTGCCCTTCCACAAATTGGTTATCAAACTTTTAGCCTGAAATTAAGCCAAGAAAAGGACAGTGAAGTTTGCCAATACAACTTTAATTCTAAAAATTGGCAGGCTCAGCAGCAAGACAAAAAAACACCCTTTTCCTATCGCGCTCAACCAAGTTTAGATCTCGATTCTGAACAACTTAATGGACATAATCGTGCGGTGAAATTTACTTTTAAAGTAAATAAACACGGCAATGTAAAAAAAGTCAAAGTAAAAAATGGTTCAGGTATTTACGCTTTAGACCAACAGATCGTTCAAGCTGTATCCAATAGCCAGGTTTCAGTGAAACGTACCGCCAGTACTTTATGGTTGTATAAAAAATCTAGCTTTAAAGATGAAATCAAGTTCGATTTAAATCAATGCCAGTAATTTAAAGACTAATCTTAATCATCAAAAGAGATGCGCCCTGCATCTCTTTTTAAAACATTGAAAAAGCCCCGTAGATAAATAAATAGCGACCCATTTTTGCAATACTCACGATCCATAAAAACCGCCAGAAGTTCTGTTTCAGCAAGCCTGCAATTAAAGTAATCGGATCACCAATAATCGGCACCCAACTCAATAATAACGACCAATAACCATACTTTTGATAAATTGTCTGTGCCTTCAACATTTGCTGTTCTGAAACTGGAAACCATTTTTTATCTTTATAATGTTCGATTTGAAAACCTAGCCACCAGTTTACACAGGAACCCAAAATATTTCCCAAGCTTGCAATACACAGTAGCCCAATTACTGAATGACTGCCCTTGGCCAACAGAGCCAATAAAACCGCTTCAGACTGTAAGGGCAATAAAGTGGCTGCACCAAAGGCTGAAATAAACAGTAAAGCGTAAGCCAGCATTAGATGACTATCAGTTTAAAGACCCAATTTTTTCTTGGTGGATTGATACTCATAAAATGACCAGACAATAAATAATCCCATCACTAACCAGCGCGCCAGATCATAACGACGAGCAATTACGCCAAATATTTCCTTCGATACGGAGGGATCATTGGCTTTTAACATCTCTGCCACTGACTGCATATGCACCACTTCAGCAATAAACAACAATAAGCAACATGCGATACCAAAGATAATTGCCCAATAAATTTTCTTATTTGTTTCAACAATACGGGTCAAATTTAAGAAAAAGTTTTTCATAGCAATACAGTCCAATAAAAAACCACCGCAACGGGTGGTTTATTTTTTTGCGAGATTTAAGCAGCGTTATTGCGCAATCTTAGCACAAAACATTTCGCAATTTTTACCATCATGGAGTCACTTGAATGGCCAAAGCACGCTGCACGGCTGGACGTGCAGTTAAACGCTCAATATATTCTTTTACATATGGATAATCTTCGAGTTGAATTTGTTGCCACTCATAACGCAAGATCCACGGCAGGATTGCCATATCGGCAATTGAATATTCGCCAGCGACATATTTTTGACCAATCAGCTGTTTGTTCAACACGCCATACAAACGCTTGCTTTCATTGATATAACGATCAATCGCATACGGAATTTTTTCAGGCGCAAATTTACCAAAATGATGATTCTGTCCTAACATCGGTCCCAAACCACCCATTTGCCACATTAACCACTGCTCAACTTCAACGCGTTGCTGCTCATCCTCTGGATAATACAAACCGGTTTTACGCCCCAAATATTGCAAGATTGCACCAGATTCAAATACTGAGATCGCTTCGCCACGCGGACCATCCTGATCGACAATGGCTGGAATTTTATTATTGGGAGAAATACGTAAAAAGTCAGGTTGAAACTGATCATTTTCCATAATATTGATGGGGAAAATTTGATAATCCAGTCCCATTTCTTCTAAAGCAATTGTAATTTTATGACCATTGGGCGTTCCCCAATAATAAAGATCAATCATTTTTTCTACCTTTTGTCATTCTGGTTTTGCGTGACATTATTGAAGCATCTAAATATTTATAGCATGTTTTATAGTGCTAAACCTTAATCTTTACTGAAACTAAATATATAAAATTAAGTAATTTAAGCGGTTATTTTATTTTTTATCATACCATCAAAAAAAATTAATCCAATCTCTTGAAAAGCTAAATTGCAGACCTATATTTATTAAACGTAAAGCAGTGATAGCTTGAAGCTATAGGCTCTACAGACTGTTGATGCTTAGCATGACAGTGTTGAAATCTTATTTATAAAACTTTGCTGAACTCAGGAGGTTCTATCAATGAGCAATGTAAGTCTTACTCCACTATTTCGTCGCAGTATCGGTTTTGACCGCCTCAATGATCTATTTGATTATGCGATGCAAAGTGATGCCCCTAATTACCCACCTTATAATATTGAAAAGACTAGTGACAATCACTATCGTATTGTAGTGGCGACTGCTGGCTTTGCCGAAGAAGAACTGATCATTAACCTTGAAAATCAAGTGCTCACCATTTTGGGTAAACCTGCGGAAGAAAGTACCGATCCGACCATTGAGTTTTTACATAAAGGGATTGCCCGCCGTTCATTTAAACTCTCGCTGCGTCTGGATGAACATATTGAAGTACAGCACGCCGACTATGAAAACGGTTTATTAAAAATAGACTTACAGCGCATTATTCCAGAAGAAAAACTGCCAAGACAAATTCCGATTGGCAAGAAAGTTGAACGCTTAGCATCCACGACAGTTGATGCTTAAACCGGATAAAAGACCTGCCAATATGCAGGTCTTTTCCATTTTTTCTACTTTTAATTTAACATCACCTCAAAAAATAAAATGATCTTTAGCCGTTTATTTGAAATATACTGCCCAAGCAGCACATAAAAAAATCATAAACATTTGCAAAGAAAAATAGGCAAAATATGAGTTATTCAAGACCTGCCAATATTGGCCCAACCGCGATTTTTATCGCTTTTATCTGTTTCATCATTTTGATTGTTTTATTTCTTTTTGGCTGGCCACACTATAAAGTCTGGAAACAGGGCATGGATGGGCAAGCTGCACTGGCAGAAGCAGAACAATCGAAAATGATTCAGGTACAAGTGGCTAAAGCAGAGCTTGAAAGCGCAAAATTACGCGCAGAAGCAATTAAATTGGTAGGACAAGCAGCAAAAGATTATCCCGAATACCGTAAACAGGAATTTATCGGTGCCTTTGGTGAAGCCTTACGCGATGGACGTATTCAACAAATTATTTATGTGCCCACCGAAGCCAATATTCCGATTGTCGAAGCAGGTAAAAGTACACAACAAACAAATTAAAAATTTACCCATAAAAAAAGCACTGCCAATGCAGTGCTTTTTTAGATCAATGAGTGCTTACTTTTTACGTTTTGGTCCAAGTAGCATACCCATTTGACGACCTTCCATTTTTGGTGCTTGTTCGACTGTACCGTATTCAACTACATCTGCTTCAACTTTTTGCAATTGAGCCAGACCTAATTGTTGGTGAGCCATTTCACGACCACGGAAGCGTAAAGTGATTTTTACCTTGTTCCCTTCTTCAAGGAACTTGATAATTGCACGTAATTTTACGTTGTAATCACCAACATCAGTCGCAGGGCGTAGCTTGATTTCCTTCACCTGTACTTGATGTTGTTTTTTCTTCGCTTCTTTTTGCTTTTGCTTAAGATCAAACAAATGCTTGTTGAAGTCCATAATCTTACAAACGGGTGGCTCAGCATTTGCAACGATCTCTACAAGATCAAGCTCAACGCTTTCTGCAGCACGTAAGGCATCAGCCAAGCTTACGATACCTTTTTGCTCGCCATTTTCGTCTACAAGACGGACTTCTTTTGCACGAATTTCATCATTCAAGGCAGGACGGTTTGATTTGTTACCGCCCTGTTGATTACGGTCAGGCTGTTTAATCGCTGTTACTCCACAATGTACCGGCCGCGTTCGGCTACGGCTGCTTTTACTAAGTCAACGAAGGCATCGATTGACATAGTACCCAAATTTTTTCCTGAGCGGGTACGGACATTTACTGTACCTTCCTCTACTTCACGGTCTCCAAGAACCAGTAAGTAAGGAATACGCTCTAAAGTACGTTCACGAATTTTAAAGCCGATTTTCTCATTTCTCAAGTCAGAAATGGTACGAATTCCACTTTCTTTAAGTTTAGCGACGACTGACTCACATGCTTCAGCCTGTGAATCTGTAATATTCATTACACATGCTTGAACTGGTGATAACCATGGTGGCATAAAGCCAGCGTAGTGCTCAATAAGTATACCAATAAAACGTTCAAAACTGCCAAGAATTGCACGATGTAACATTACCGGCTGATCACGATCATTGTCTTCAGTGACATATGAGGCATCTAAACGACCCGGTAAATTGAAGTCACACTGAATAGTACCACATTGCCAGATACGACCTAAGCAGTCTTTCAACGAGAATTCAATTTTCGGACCGTAGAATGCACCCTCACCCGGCTGTAAATCCCAAGCCAGACCTGCAGCATCCAAAGCATCTGCCAAAGATTTTTCAGCCATGTCCCAAAGTGCATCTTCACCGACACGTTTTTCAGGACGCGTCGACAATTTCATTTGTACTTCTTCAAAGCCAAAGTCTTTGTATACATCCAGTGTCAATTTGATAAAGTCTGCAACTTCCTGACCAATTTGTTCTTTGGTACAGAAGATATGCGCATCATCCTGAGTAAAGCCACGAACACGCATAATGCCGTGTAATGAACCCGATGGTTCGTTACGGT
The DNA here is from genome assembly GCA_050285325.1 of Acinetobacter sp. Lineage (GTDB taxonomy): Bacteria > Pseudomonadota > Gammaproteobacteria > Pseudomonadales > Moraxellaceae > Acinetobacter. The sequence goes on along the minus strand of JBLZXS010000148.1, from coordinate 68 downwards.
GACATGAACCGAACTCTGCCAAACGAACAGGTAGATCACGGTATGATTTTAAGCCCTGGTTGAACACT
>JBLZXS010000147.1:0-4002 GCA_050285325.1 Acinetobacter sp. | reverse complement strand
TATGGTGCGCTGATTCAGGCACTCAAAAGTAGAACAAAATCCAATTTACTTTCCACGCCATCCATTGTGACCATGGATAATGAAGAAGCGTATATTGTGGTGGGACAGAACGTACCTTTTGTCACAGGTTCTGTTGCGACCACCACAGCCGGCATTAATCCCTATACCACGGTTGAACGTAAAGATGTCGGTGTAACCTTAAAAGTGGTGCCGCATATTGGTGAAGGGGGCTCGGTTCGGTTAGAAGTCGAACAGGAAGTTTCTGCAGTACAGGCAAAAGGTGAAGCGCAGGATTTGGTCACCAGTAAGCGTGCCATCAAAACCTCAATTTTGGCTGAGCATGGTCAGACCATTGTTCTGGGTGGTTTGATTTCGGATAACTCGATTCATGGCCGTCAATCTGTACCGGGGTTGGGCGCTATTCCGGGAATTGGGCGTTTGTTCAGATCAGATGTTAAATCCAATGAAAAACGCAATTTACTGGTCTTTATCCATCCCACCATTGTCGGTGATGCTAAAGATGTGAAGCGCCTGTCTCAGCAGCGTTACAGTCAATTGTACAGTTTACAGTTAGCCATGGATCAGGACGGGACGTTTGCCAAGTTACCGGAGAACGTGGAAGATATTTATCAGCAACGACTGCCAGTTACGCCTTCAGCTCCTAAAGTACCGGATTATCAAACTGTACCATCCGGTGCGCAGAACCGGTCCAATGCCACTACGATTAGCACTCCTGTAGCGATTGAGCCTGTGTTGCAACGGCAAGTCATTCAGGCACCTAAATCTGAAGTGGAAAAAACCAAAAACACGGTCACCACGACCACAATTCGATCAGGTTCTTAACAGAGTAGGTAAAAAATCGAAGATTTGCCGTGATATGATGAAAAAAAATCGCAAAGAGAAGTGCATTTCATGACTTGGAAAATACAAGCAATTACCGGTGAGTTGACGGGACAAGAAATTAGCATCGACCGTGATATGTTGGTCGGTCGTCATCAGAGCGCAGATATTGTATTGCAAGCTGGGGAAATTTCACGCAAGCACGCGGCTTTCTTGCTAAAAGAGCAGGCCTTGTGGGTGCAGGATTTAAACTCGTCCAATGGCACATTCGTCAATGATTTACGGATTGAACATGAAACCTTGTTGAAACAAGGCGATATTGTTCAGTTTGCCAGCTTAAAGTTTTCAGTTCTTGAGCCCGCTAAAGATATTGCGCCTCTAGTGATTGAACCAGTTAAAGTTGCAGCTGAACCTGTAGTGGTAGAAGCAGAAGTGATTCCTGCTACTGAACAGCCTTCAGAAGCCGTTGCTGTTTCTGAAACTGCCGCTGCAGAAGCGGAGGAAGCATCTAAAACAGTCGCGCAACACATGAATGACCAAGGTATGCCGGAACTGAAAGAGCGTGATAGCAGTGTCAATGTGACACGTGATGGCATGCCAACCAATGTGGGTGTGCCAAAACCAGCGCCAATTCCTGAAGGTGTGGACTTAAATACCATTCCCGAGAAGCAAGCACCAATAGCGGTTGAAGCACCGGTATCGCGTGTGGAGCAAGCCAAAGAAGAGCAGAAAAATGCATCAGTTGGGTTAATGACCATTATTGCATTGATTATCCTTGCAATCATTGCATGGTTATTCTTTAAATAAGGGTATGCACGTCCTACAATTAAGGCATGCAATCGCATGCCTTAATTATTTGGGTGAATGTCGTTGTATAAGATAAATAATGAGAGGAAGAAGATGTCTGTAGCAAACTTGGCAAGTCGTGAACTTATTTTATTTGACTTGGACGGCACCTTGGTGGATTCCGCATCTGATTTATACCGCGCCATGAATATGAGCCTCAATGCGTTGCAATTACCGGCAGTGACTGAAGAACAGGTTCGAACCTGGGTAGGTAAGGGAACCGCTCTTTTTTGTCATAGCACTCTGCAGTATTTAACCGGTCAGGTTGATCCGGCACAACATCAACAATTATTAGAGACTTTTTTAAAAATTTATAATGCCGAACCTTGTGTCGATACCCAGCCTTTTAATGGGGTGGTGGATTTCTTAGATTGGGGTTTAAATAATAATAAACAAATGATCTGCGTGACCAACAAGCCAGAACAACCTGCGCGTACGATTGTGGAATCCTTGGGCTTAAGCAAATACTTTGTCGATGTGATTGGTGGCGATCGCTTTGAAGAACGCAAGCCGCATCCGCGCCAACTGCTGTTTTGTGTCGATGAATATCAGCTGACAAAAGAACAGGTATTGATGCTAGGCGATTCCAGTAATGATGTCGAAGCAGCACGACGTGCAGGAGTGGATTGTATTGTGGTTAGCTATGGCTATAATCATGGTGAAGATATTCATGATTGCCACCCGCAACAAGTGGTTGATGATTTAACAGAATTACTCGCGAAATAATTTAAAAGTAAGGATATTGGAATGAGAAATTGTATGGTTTTTCGATGGCGACACTAAGTCAGATAATCCCAAAACGAACTTAAATACGTCCATATCGAAAACATAGAGAATCCTCATGACCACTCAAACTCAATTCGACAGCTTGAAATCTGACGGTTACAACCTTATTCCAGTTTATCGTCAGCGTTTGGCTGATACAGATACACCACTTTCCGTGTTTGCCCGCCTTAAAGATCATAGCCAAGCTTATTTGTTTGAATCTGTAGAAGGCGGTGAAAACTGGGCGCGTTATTCCATTATTGGCTTGGGCGAATCCACAGTTTTTTCATGTAATGAAAGTGTTTTAACTATTCAACAAGCCGATGGTTCAATTGAAACCCAAGCCTGTAGTGATCCATTTCAATATATCCGCGATTTTCAAGCCCAGTTCCATGTGCCAACGCAACAGGACTTGCCAGCTTTGCCGAGCTTTACCGGGGGGCTCGTGGGCTACTTTGGTTATGATGCAGTGCGTTATATCGAGCCGCGTTTAACCAATGTGCCGGCAGCCGATCCGGTCGGTTTGCCGGATATCTGGATGATGCTGTCTAAAACAGTGATTGTATTTGATAACTTGAAAGACACTTTATTCTTAATTGTGCATGCTGATGTGAACGACCCAGATGCCTATGCCAAGGCACAACAACAATTAGATGAGTTGGAAGCGGTATTAGCTCAACCGATTAGCCTGCAAGCGAAAAAACATACGGCACCACATTTTGAATCCCTCACAGGCAAAGAGAAGTACCTTGAGTCGATTGAAACGGTCAAAGAATACATCCGTGCCGGCGATGTGATGCAAGTGGTGCCGGGTCATCGTATGGTGTCAGATTTCGACGGTGAACCGTTACAAGTTTACCGTGCACTACGTCATCTCAATCCATCGCCGTATTTGTTCTTGGTGCAAGGGCAAACCTTAGACAATAAAAAACCATTTCATATTGTCGGATCTTCTCCTGAAATTTTGTCACGTCTGGAAAATGGCATTGCCACGGTTCGTCCACTGGCAGGTACACGACCACGTGGCAAGACCAAAGAAGAAGATTTGGCACTTGAACAAGATTTGCTTTCTGATGAAAAAGAGATTGCTGAACATTTGATGTTGATTGACCTGGGTCGTAACGATGTCGGGCGTGTATCAAAAATTGGCAAGGTACAAGTCACTGATCAAATGGTGATTGAGCGTTATTCACATGTGATGCATATTGTCTCCAATGTACAGGGTGAAGTACGCGATGATGTCGATGCCTTGGATGTGTTTAAAGCGACTTTCCCGGCAGGCACACTTTCTGGCGCACCGAAAATCCGTGCCATGGAAATTATTGATCAGGTAGAGCCAGTAAAACGCGGAGTATTTGGTGGCGCTGTCGGTTATTTAGGCTGGCATGGTGAAATGGATATGTCAATTGCCATTCGAACCTGTGTGATTCGTGAAAATAAGGTCTATGTACAGGCGGGAGCGGGGCTGGTGGTCGACTCAAATCCTGAATCTGAATGGAATGAAACCCAAATAAAAGCTCGCGCAGTGATCAAAGCGGTTGAATTATCGTC
>JBLZXS010000146.1:0-8176 GCA_050285325.1 Acinetobacter sp. | reverse complement strand
GGCCAAAGAATCAGTTTTACCAACACAGTCAACAAGATAATTGACCAGCCCCAGTTGCCGACAATGTTATGGAAGAATTGTAGACCCAGGAACAGTAACTTCGCAATTGGCCACAACCAGCCATAATCCACAGTTTGGTTTAAACCGATTGCTAAATCTTTCAGTTCAGACTGAATTTTAGGACCTGAATAGAAAGTCGCATCCAATTCAGCTGCAGTACCGGCAGGGACATTAATCATCGGTGAAGTGAAACCGATAATATTCATGTTATCTGTCGATTGACGCGATTCTAATTTGGCACTATATGGCTGACCATTGGCTTGAGTCAGTTTAAGATCACCAGGAATCCAGGCACTAACGAAATAGTGCTGCACCACCCCAACCCAGCCGCCTTTTGCTTCAACATTCAATTTTTCTTCATTGAAGTTGTCAAATTTAAGCTTGTTGTAGTGTTCCTCAGGTGTACCCCAAGCACCACCCAGGAATGTGCCTAGTGTGAAAATACCTTGGTCAGATTTACCCGGATCATCCGAATTGTCACGTTTGATTTGACCAAACATTTGACCTTGCCAGTTCTGAGCACTTCGGTTCACCACTTTGTGGTTCACAATAATCGGATATTCACCTTGCTTGAAGGTAAAGGTTTTGATGATTTCTACACCATCAGCGGTTTTATAAACCATCGGCACCGATAAAACTTTAACGGCTTTGCCATCTTTGGTTTGCTGTGCTTTCGCATCCGCCAAGGTATAAGCGGTTTTTTCAATCTCATACACCGGACGACCATTACGGTTACTGTCCGGTCCATTTAAACCAATCAAGCCAGACTGAGCAACATAAGTACGTTTTTCATCGCTTTCCAGCATGACAAACGGTTCATCACTGTCTTTATTTTTATCATGGTTCAATAATTCAATACGAACAATGTCACCACCTTTAGGATTAATCCAAAGATGATAAAGGTCAGTTTGTACTGAAATAAGCTGTTGACTTACAGGTGCAGTGGCATCTGTTGTAGTTTGCTGAGTGGCAATATTTGCTTGAGGTACGTCAGACGCTGCAGGAGCTGTTTGACCATTTGGCAAATCTGCAGATACTTCATGCGAAACCACGGCAGCTTCTTGCTGCGGTTTAGTCTCTGCATGACCATAATCTTTTTGCCAAGCCAAAATAAGCAAATATGCGACGACAAACATAGCCCCTAGAATTGCAAACCTGGCCCATTGTTGCATATCTATTATCCCAAGTAGTTAGAGTGATTTCGGTTCAATAAACGATCACGAAAGGGTACAGCAACGTGAAGCGTTTGAGAATCCATTTGCTGAAATGAAATAAAACGAATTGCTTTTGGCGGAACCGGGTCATACCCCGAACCACCCCAAGGATGACAACGACAAATACGTTGAGTAGCTAACCACGCACCACGCACAGCACCATGAGAATGAACTGCTTCTAAAGAATATTGAGAACAGGTTGGAATATAACGACAACGGGGTCCCAATAAAGGACTAATCGCGATCTGATAGAATCGAATCAACCAATGCAGTAAACGTACCATTGGCCTTCTCTACTTTTGTGGGGAGGGAGCTATCTTTTTATGCTTATTGGCAAGGCGTTGCAATTTCTGCCAAGCAAATTGTAATTGCTGCTGCAATTCTGCATTAGGCACTGCTTCAATACCGATTTTAGGCATGACCACAATATCTAATAAATCTAATTGCTGTTGATGCAGGCGAAAACTTTCGCGAGCAAGACGTTTTACTCTATTTCTTTCATGTGCACGACGCACTTTTTTCTTAGCAACAACAATACCCAAACGACTGGAAGATTGTTCGGAATTTTTTGCCAAAAATAAGAAATGGGGTTGATGCACTTTAAAAAGCGCACCATCAAATACACTTTTATAATCGGCAGCACAGCGTATACGTACGTCTGTGCTGAAGCCATAAAGTGTCATAACACCCAAAATCGCAATAACTTAACTAATTAAACAGTTAAGCTATGACGACCTTTTGCACGGCGGCGAGCTAATACTTGACGACCAGCTTTAGTAGCCATACGAGCACGGAAACCATGAACGCGCTTACGCTTTAATTCTGATGGTTGAAATGTACGTTTCATATTGAAACTCCAAAAATGATCTTCTATGAAGGTTCGCGATTTTAGTGGTCATTCCATAAGCTGTCAATCAAAAACAAACTTTCTTTCAAAATAAGAGATTATTTTTAAAAATAATGAAGATGAAATTTTTAACCAGATTAAAATCTGTTTTAATTTTACACACAATATAAGTAGTTGATTAATAAAACAACGTAAGTTATAAACAGAAATATTCACAATATTATCCACAACTTAGTGTTGATAAGATTATTTTCCTGGTTTTTGAATTTAAATTTAAAAACATGCTGAGTTATCCCCATCAACAATCGCTCTTATAAATAAATTCAAATTTATAAATTTAAATTTATTACTATTAGGGAGCCATTTTTCTGGGGAAAAGTTAGTTTTTATTTTTATAAACATTAACTTGTATTGTGGATATCTATGTTTTTATAACTTTATTAAATTGTGGATAACTTTGTGGTATATTTTATCCACAGCTTGCGGATAATCTTATCCACAACGTGATTTAAATTTAAATTTAATCTGAAATTTGCTTTTTAAAGTAATATTTCCTTAATTTTGCCATGACAGATGTGGATAACTTCGATAGAATGGCGACCCGCTTGGTCGGGCTCAAATGATTTTTTTATAAATAATGGAATAAATAGGGGTTTCACATGCTTTGGACTGACTGTTTAACTCGTTTGCGACAAGAGCTTTCGGGAAATGTCTTTACAATGTGGATTCGCCCTCTGGTTGCTGAAGAGCTTAACGACACATTAAAACTGTATGCTCCCAATCCGTATTGGACCCGTTATATTCAGGAACATCATCTTGAGCTGATCACAATTTTGGCCGAGCAAATGTCTGAAGGTCGGGTGCGCAAAGTTGAAATTTTGGTGGATTCGCGTCCAGGGGCAATTCTGTCTGCACACGAACAACCGGCCACCACCACTGCTGCTTTGCAATCTGTGGCAACACCGGTGACTAAGATTCGAAAAGAAAAAGAAGAAACACCGGTTAAAAATAGCCGCAAGCGTTTATTGAATCCGTTATTTACTTTTTCGTTATTTGTGGAAGGTCGCTCTAACCAGATGGCAGCTGAAACCTGTCGTAAAGTGTTAACCCAATTGGGAGCTTCGCAACATAACCCTTTATTTTTGTATGGCCCGACCGGTCTGGGTAAAACCCATCTCATGCAGGCAGTAGGGAACGCTTTATTACAAGCCAAACCGAATGCCCGTGTCATGTATATGACTGCTGAAAGCTTTGTTCAAGATTTTGTCAGTTCATTACAACAAGGTAAAGTGGAAGAGTTTAAGAAAAATTGCCGCTCGCTTGATTTGTTGTTGGTCGATGATATTCATTTACTGGCCGGTAAAGAAGCCAGCCTGGTTGAGTTTTTCTATACGTTTAATGCCTTGTTGGACGAATCGAAACAAATCATTTTAACCTCGGATCGTTATCCTAAAGAATTGACTGAGCTGGATGCACGTCTGGTTTCACGTTTTTCTTGGGGCTTGTCGGTTGGGGTGGAACCGCCGGATATTGAAACCCGTATCGAAATTTTATTGAAAAAAGCTGAAAGCAGCGGGGTAGATTTACCACGCAATTGTGCTTTATTTGTGGCACAGCAAGTGGTGGCCAATGTACGTGAACTGGAAGGAGCGCTGAATAAAGTGGTTGCTATTTCACGTTTTAAAGGTACATCCATTGATCTGGATGTGGTGCGTGAATCGCTCAAAGATGTACTGGCGATTCGGGCTCGTACCATCAGTACTGAAAATATTCAGCGCGTAGTGAGCGAATATTTCCGTATTCCGCTAAAAGAAATTGTCGGTCCGAAACGTACCCGTATCTATGCACGTCCACGTCAGTTGGCCATGGGACTGGCACGTGAATTGACCGGCGATAGTTTCCCTGAAATTGGCATGGCATTCGGTGGTCGTGATCACAGTACCGTGATGCATGCTTGCGAGAAGGTGCTCAGCCTTCGTGAGGAAGATCCGATCTTTAATGAAGACTATAAAAACTTGCAACGATTGTTGCAAAGTTAATTGTTTTTGATCAAATTCTATTCTTGCAATGCGGCATATTCTGCCGCATAGTACACTGCTAAAACACATTTATTTATTATTTATCTTCAGTTGTTAGAGGAATGTACCGTGCGTTTAAAAATCGCGAAAGAAAGCTTACTGAATGTTCTATCACATGTCGTAGGAGCGGTTGAACGTCGCCATACATTAAATATTTTATCTAACGTTAAAGTCCAAGTGACTGAACAGGCTTTAACGATTACCGGTTCAGACTTAGAAGTGGAATTGGTGGCCAGTACCACACTTGCAGATGGTGCGTGTTTACAGGCAGGTGAAACTACGGTTCCGGCACGAAAACTGATGGATATCTGTAAATCATTACCGGCTGCGGCCTTGATTGACTTACAAATTACTGAAGATCGCTGCATTTTAAAATCGGGCAATAGCCGTTTTGTGTTAGGTACTTTACCGGCCGAAGACTATCCGCTGTTGAGTACGGAAAATGCGCAAGGCACCCAAGTGACAGTGACTCAGCGCGAGTTAAAGCGCTTGTTTGAAAAAACTGCTTTTGCGATGGCGGTGCAAGATGTACGTTTTTATTTAACAGGTACTTTGCTTGAAATTGACCAAAATCAACTTCGCGCAGTGACTACGGATGGCCACCGTCTAGCTTTATGTGAAACCGCGGCAACATCCACTGCCACCCAAGCCATTCAGGCAATTGTGCCGCGTAAGGCAGTTGCTGAGTTGCAACGTTTGCTCAGTATTGAAGATGAACAGTTATCTTTGTTGATTGGTCGAGAATTGTTGAATGTGACCATTAGCACACCAAGTCGTGACAAAGAGCAGGGGGATATCACGGTTCGTTTTACCACCAAGTTGATTGATGGGAAATTCCCGGATTACCGACGGGTAATTCCACGTGGTGGCGATAAAAATGTATCTATCGCCCACGATGTATTTAAACAGTCGTTACAACGTGTAGCGATTTTAAGTAATGAAAAATTACGCGGCGTTTTCCTGAATTTTGGTGCAGATTCTTTGCAACTGCGTGCCAATAACCCGGAGCAAGATGAAGCGATTGAAGACTTAGCGATTCAATATGCTGATGCGCCGATGGAAATGTCATTCAATGCGCAATATCTATTAGATGTCTTGGGCGCTCTGGATGGTGATGATGTCTATATGACCATGACTGAAGCCAATCAATCTGTCTTGGTACACGATCCAGCACAACAGGACCAAACCTATGTTGTGATGCCAATGCGGGTTTAATTTGCAGATTTTTTGCCAGATCCAATTATGCTGATCACGCGTTTAAATATAGAACGTGTTCGAAATTTAAAAGCGGTTGCACTCCAGGAGTTGCAGCCGTTTAATGTCTTTTATGGTCAAAATGGTTCCGGTAAGACCTCGATTCTAGAGGCGATTCATTTACTGGCAACTGGACGTTCCTTCCGTACCCACATTCCGAAAAACTATATTCAAAATGAAACAGCGGATGCAATTGTTTTTGCACAATCTGCCACGGAAAAGATTGGCATGCAAAAACTGTTGTCGGGTGAGCAACTGATTAAAGTCAATGGCGACAACATTGCTACACAAGGTCAGCTGGCTAAAATTCTTCCCTTACAGCATATTGATCCACAAAGTACTGATATTATCGATTATGGCGCCAAGCCACGCCGGCAATTGATCGACTGGTTGATGTTCCACGTGGAACCGGAGTTCTATCATGCCTGGCAGTATTATTCGCGGGCTCTCAAACAGCGCAATAGTTTGTTGAAATCCAGACGAAATCTCAGCCTGAATGATTTAGAACCGTGGAACAAAATGCTGGCTGAATATGGTGAAATGCTGCATTCACAGCGCAGTGGAATTGTGGAACAGTGGAAAGTCTATTTTGAGCAGGATTTAAAACATTTATTGCCCAATCTTGATATTCAAATGGAGTATATTCCTGGTTTTCATACCGAGCAGGGCTTACTGCATGACTTAGCCGTCCATCATCAAAAAGACCTGGATAGACGTTATACCGAGTATGGTCCGCATCGTGCAGATTTACGTTTAAAAACAACGTTAGGCGATGCTGATGTGGTACTTTCACGCGGTCAGAAAAAGCTGCTAATTGTGGCCTTAAAACTGTCACAGATTGCAATGCTGCATGCCTGTAATAAGGAAACTGTGGTATTATTAGATGATCTGACAGCAGAATTAGATTTCACTGCACAACGACGATTAATTGAGCGATTGAGCCAGCTGGGTAGTCAGGTTTTTATTACCACTTTAGAGCATGAATCAGTCAAAAAACATTTATATGATTTGTCTATTTCATATCAATTATTCAAGGTTGAAAACGGTCAAGTTCAAGTTGTTGTGCAATAGTTTTTTAGATTTTACCCATCTTTGGATAGACCTATATTTCACTAGGGAGAAACCATGAGTTCAGAAGATCAAGCTGCTTCTCAAACAGAACAAACCAATGAAAAGGCTTATGATTCCTCTAGTATCAAGGTATTACGTGGCTTAGACGCGGTGCGTAAGCGTCCAGGCATGTATATTGGTGATACTGACGATGGTTCAGGTTTACATCACATGGTGTTTGAGGTGGTCGATAATGCGATTGATGAAGCCTTAGCAGGTCATTGTGATGAAATCCTGGTCACCATCCATGAAGATGAATCCGTAAGTGTATCTGATAACGGTCGTGGTATTCCGACCGATATTCACCCGGAAGAAGGCGTATCTGCCGCAGAAGTGATTTTAACCATTCTGCATGCTGGCGGTAAGTTTGATGATAATAGTTATAAAGTGTCTGGTGGTTTGCACGGCGTAGGTGTCTCTGTTGTAAATGCGCTGTCTAAAAAATTACTTTTAAAGATTCGTCGTGCCGGTAAAGTATTTGAGCAGGAATATCACCATGGTGATCCTGTTTATAAATTACGTGAAATTGGTGAAACTACTGAATCGGGTACCACGGTTCGTTTCTATCCGAGTGAATTAACCTTTAGCCAAACCATCTTTAATGTTGATATTTTGGCCCGTCGTTTACGTGAACTTTCATTCTTAAATGCCGGTGTTCGTATTGTATTACGTGATGAACGTATTGATGCTGAACATGTATTTGATTATGAAGGTGGTTTGTCTGAATTTGTAAAATATATCAATCAAGGCAAGACTCACCTGAATGATATTTTCCACTTCACCAGCGAAGTGGCTGAAACAGGCATTACTGTTGAAGTGGCTTTACAGTGGAATGATACCTATCAGGAAAATGTGCGCTGCTTTACCAATAATATTCCGCAAAAAGATGGCGGTACTCATTTAGCCGGTTTCCGTGCGGCATTAACCCGTGGTTTAAACCAGTATCTGGATAGCGAAAACATTCTCAAGAAAGAGAAAGTTGCGGTAACTGGGGATGATGCGCGTGAAGGTTTAACTGCGATTGTTTCAGTCAAAGTGCCTGATCCAAAATTCTCTTCACAAACCAAAGAAAAACTGGTTTCAAGTGAAGTTAAACCTGCGGTAGAGCAGGCGATGAATAAATCATTCTCTGAATATTTGCTGGAAAATCCACAAGCGGCAAAATCAATTGCCGGCAAAATTATTGATGCAGCACGTGCGCGTGATGCAGCACGTAAAGCGCGTGAAATGACACGTCGTAAGAGTGCACTTGATATTGCAGGTCTTCCAGGTAAATTGGCCGATTGCCAAGAAAAAGATCCGGCATTGTCTGAATTGTACTTGGTCGAAGGTGACTCGGCGGGCGGTTCTGCAAAACAGGGTCGTAACCGTAAGATGCAAGCAATCTTGCCGCTGAAAGGTAAAATCCTGAACGTGGAACGTGCGCGTTTTGACAAGATGATCTCGAGTCAGGAAGTCGGCACGCTGATTACTGCACTCGGTTGTGGTATTGGTCGTGAAGAATATAATCCAGACAAGTTGCGTTATCACAAAATCATCATCATGACCGATGCTGACGTCGATGGTTCGCACATTCGTACGCTACTGTTGACCTTCTTCTTCCGTCAAATGCC
>JBLZXS010000145.1:1914-11180 GCA_050285325.1 Acinetobacter sp. | reverse complement strand
ACCCACTGTTTTTGAGATGTTTCAGACTTTGAAAAAATGGAACTTTCAGCAGATGCGAGCTGAGAAAAACTCAAGCTTCCACTCATGCAGAGCAACGTAATTTTACATATTTTAGAAACGTTCATAATATTCTGCATATTCTTTTTGTCTGGATATCTCCAAATACTAACAAAATAATATTCACCAAACGTACATTATTTTTGATGGATTTTGTGCAGTTTAAAATCAATAAAATTTTATATACTGCACTCAATCATCGCATAAGTTTAAGAGGCAACTTTGCAGCAACGAATTTTATTGATCACAGGCTGGGGCGGCGGAATCAAACTCCTCGATTCTTTAAAACATGCTTTGCAACAACAGGGTTTTGAAGTTGAATTAATCAATATCTTTAATGCCTTTGATGAACAGGTCTTGCAACAACAGGTTAAATGGGCCAAACAGTTTGACGTGATTATAGGCTGGTCTTTGGGTGGGCAGCTGGCAACAATTCTCGTTGATCAAATTGAAAAAAAATATGCTCAACAAAAAGTGCTGATTACTCTGGCATCCAACCCTGGTTTTGTTGTGAATGAGAGATGGCAAAATGCAATGGAGCAGGGCACATTCCAGCAGTTCAAACAATCTTTTAAACAAGATGCCATTGCGACATTATCTAAATTTGGTTTTATGGTCTGTCAGGGTGTAACAACCACCAGACAAGATTTAAAAAAAATGCAAAGTTTGATTGAGCCACAAAAAATGGAATTGCTTGAGCAAGGTCTGGAGCTACTTGAAAAACTTAATGTTGTAGAGATCTATAAAAATTATCAGGGGCAGCAATATCATATGCTTGCACAACAAGATGCTTTGGTTAGTTGCAAAGTTGTGCAAGATATTCGGAATTTAAATGCAAAGTTTTTAAGGATAGATTTGATTCAGGGTTCACATGGCCTTCCAGTTTTCCAGACTGAAGGGATAACTGACAAAATATGCCAATATTTACAGAAAATAAAATAAACTAATAGATAACTGGCTTATCTCGCAATTTATTTTTAATTCATGTGGGTTTAAGATTTAAAAACTATAATTTTTTGCATTGTTAGAGGTAAGGATGACCGAGTTGACTGATCTGGAATTTGATCTTGAGCATATTTGGCATCCCTATACGTCCATGACTCATCCATTGCCGACTTTTAAAGTAGAAAAGGCTTATGGCGCAATCATTGAACTTGAAGATGGTCGACAACTGATAGATGGCATGTCTTCATGGTGGTGTGCCATTCACGGTTATAACCATCCCGAACTGAACCAGGCGGTGACTGATCAACTTCAGAAAATGTCACATATCATGTTTGGGGGATTGACCCATGATCCTGCGATAGAACTGGGAAAAATATTATTAAAAATAACTCCACCAAGTCTGGATAAAATTTTTTATGCAGACTCAGGATCGGTGGCTGTTGAAGTAGCGTTAAAGATGGCGGTACAGTTTTGGACTTCACAGGGAGAAAGTCAGAAGACCAATTTTGTGACCCCGCGTTCCGGCTATCATGGCGATACCTGGAACGCTATGTCCGTCTGCGATCCAGTCACGGGGATGCATCAAATTTTTGGCACAAGTTTGCCCAACCGTTTTTTTGTCCCCGCTCCGCAAGTCGGTTTTTATGATGAATGGAATCAGGCAGATATTGCCGAGCTAGAACAGGTGTTAAAACAGCATCATCAGACGATCGCAGGTTTGATTCTGGAACCGATTGTGCAAGGTGCCGGCGGCATGCGTTTTTATCATCCTGAATATTTACGCCAAGCCAAACTGCTGTGTGAAAAGTACCAGGTGTTGTTAATTTTTGATGAAATTGCCACCGGGTTTGGGCGTACCGGCAAGCTGTTTGCCTGGGAGCATGCTCAAGTTGAACCGGATATTATGTGTATTGGCAAAGGATTAACTGGCGGCTATATGACGCTTTCGGCGACCTTAACCAGCAAGCACGTTGCCCAGACCATTAGCCAAGGTGAGGCGGGTGTGTTCATGCATGGGCCCACCTTTATGGGAAATCCACTGGCATGTGCTGTGGCGTTGAAAAGCACCGAGGTTTTATTGGCACAAGATTGGCAATCGAATATTCAACGCATTGAAAAACAGTTAGAACATTATTTACAGCCGCTGTCACAGCTTGATTATGTAAAAGACGTGCGAGTGCTGGGTGCGATTGGTGTGGTTGAGCTGAGCTTTAATGTCGATATGAAAACACTGCAACAACAATTTGTGCAACGCGGGGTCTGGATACGTCCATTTGGAAAACTGGTGTATGTCATGCCGCCTTATGTGATTACGGAACAACAACTTGATGCCTTGTTGCAACAATTGGTGGATGTGGTGAAACAGATGCAAGAGGTATCAGCATGAAACTGTTGCAGGGCTATGCAGAAAAACTGAATGAGTTAAAACAGCAGGGCAATTTGCGTCAATTTACCAGCAATATTCAACAAGGCCGGATGATCCAAATTCATGGTCAGAAGATGTTGAATTTAGCTTCCAATGACTATTTGGGTTTGGCGGCAGACTTAACTTTGCGTGAACAGTTTTTTGATGAAACTCCGAATGAACGACGCGTCATGAGTTCATCTTCTTCAAGGTTATTAACCGGGAATTTTCCTGAATATGAGCAACTGGAAGCCAGTTTAAGTCAGGCTTTTCATGGTCGTGCTGCGCTGCTGTTTAACAGTGGCTATCACATGAATATCGGGATTCTGCCCGCTTTAAGTGACAGTAAAACCTTAATTCTTGCAGATAAACTGGTGCATGCCAGCATGATTGACGGTATCCGTTTATCTGCCGCTAAATATGTACGCTATCGGCACAATGACCTGAATCACCTGACGCAACTATTGCAGCAGTATCAGGAAAATGAAGCTTTTGACCGTATTATTGTAGTGACCGAATCCATTTTTAGTATGGATGGCGATGAAACCGATTTAGCTGAACTGGTTCGGATTAAAAAGCAATTTGCTAAAGTCATGCTGTATGTCGATGAAGCACATGCGATTGGCGTTCGTGGTGAGCAGGGCTTGGGATGTGCCGAGCAATATGGTGTGATTGACGATATTGATTTACTGGTAGGAACTTTCGGTAAAGCACTGGCCTCAGTGGGAGGTTATCTGATTTGCCATCCGATCATCCGTGAATATTTGATTAATTCCATGCGCCCGCTGATTTTTAGTACCGCGCAGCCACCGATTTGTATGGCTTGGACTGATTTTATTCTCCAAAAAGTTTTAGGACTGGATCAACAGCGTCAGCATTTACACCGTATCAGCCAGTCCTTGCAGCAAGCGGTACAAAATAAAGGTTTTGATTGTCCTTCGACCTCGCATATTGTTCCGGTGATTATCGGGGAGTCGCAAGAAACTGTAGATAAAGCGGCACAGTTGCAGCAGGCAGGTTTTTATATCATGCCAGTGCGTCCGCCGACAGTGCCGAAGCAAAGTTCAAGATTACGCATTTCGCTGAGCACCCAAGTTATGCAAACTGATTTAGATCAGCTCGTGGCACTGTTGTGAGTTTGCATAGTGAAGATTGATAAATTACACGTTGCGCAGCGCTTTGAAAAAGCCGCGCAAAGTTATACACAACATGCAGTGGTGCAAAAACAGATTTGTCACCATCTGATGCAATTGATGCAACAGCATTTACCGAAAATGACCTTTGATCGTGTTTTTGAAATTGGTTGTGGTTCAGGGAATTTAAGTCATTTATTGATGCAAAAATTTCAGATCAATCAATTGATATTGAATGATTTGTATCCAGAGGTTCAACAACATTTTACCGAATCTAAAAAATTGCACTGGCTGATCGGGGATATTGAGCAACTGGATTTCCCATCGTCTCTGGATTTAATTGCATCCAGTTCGGCTTTGCAATGGATTGGCGATTTAGAGGCGATCTTTAAAAAATGTGCTGAAACTTTGACCAATGAAGGCTATTTTTGTTTTTCGACCTTTGGTCAGCAAAACCTAAAAGAAATTAAGGCATTGACTGGACAGGGTCTGGATTATCTTGGTCTTGAAGATATACAGCAAAAGTTATTGCAACAGGGCTTTGAAATTCTGCATCTTGAAGAAAGCATTGAAATGTTAACTTTTCAACAGCCTAAACAAGTTCTGCACCATTTAAAAGCCACGGGTGTGACGGCAACAGCATCACGTCATCGCTGGAACAAACAGTCTTTACAGCAGTTTTATCAAGATTATCTGCAATTTTCAGAACTTGATCCGAGTGGTCAGCGACATTATCAGCTGAGTTATCATCCTATTTATTGCATTGCACGGAGCAAGCCATGACCGCAGCGGTTTATTTTATTAGTGGTATTGATACCGGTATCGGCAAGACCTATACCACCGGTTATCTGGCCAAGTTATGGAATGAGCAGGGCAAAAAAACCATTACCCAAAAGCTGATTCAAACCGGTAATACCGATATTTCTGAAGATATCGAACAGCACCGTGAAATCATGCAGATGGGCTGGTTTCCCGAAGATGAAGCCAAACTGACCATGCCGGAAATATTTAGCTATCCAGCCTCACCGCATTTAGCCACTAAAATTGATGGTCGTGAAATTGATTTTCAGAAAATTGCAGATGCGACCCAGCAACTGTGCAATCAATATGAAGTGGTTTTACTGGAAGGTGCGGGCGGTTTGATGGTGCCTTTAACCACTGAGTTACTGACCATCGATTATATTGCTGAGAAAAACTTTCCGGTCATTCTGGTGAGTTCTGGGCGTCTGGGCAGTATTAACCATACGATTTTAAGTTTGGAAGCATTGAAAAGCCGTAGCTTAGACTTATATGCACTGGCGTATAACCTGAATGATGAATCACAAGATGCGCTTATTTCCAAAGATACTGCTGAATTCTTGAAAAATTATCTGGCGCAACATTTTCCAGCTGCACAGTGGATAGATATACCTGTTTTATCTTCTGTGTAATCTTCTTCCACGGAAAGAGACAATAATAAGGCTATAAAAAAAGCCACTCTCTTGAGTGGCTTTTTTCAATCTATACTTTTAAGAATTAAAACTTCTTAAAGCTTTTGTTGCCAAATAGTTTGCGAGGCGCATTTTCATCACGGCGTTCACGTTGGCCATAAGTCCCTTGATTGCCAAAGTTGTCTGGACGACGTTCGCGCTGTGCAGAGGTATTTGCATTGCTGTCTTGGCGGTTTTCACGCTGACCAAATGTCGCCTGGCTGTCATCTTGACGACGTTGACCATAGCCATTTTGGTTTTCACGACGTTCACGGTTGAAAGCTGGTTTTTGAACTTCTTCTTCGTTGTCACGGCGTTGTTGACGTAAATAGCCACCACGACGCGCTGCCATTGGTTTGTCTTGCATACGTTCGTTACGGCGTTTTGCCATACCGAATAAACCGGTACCTTGACGTGGTTTCAACTCAACAGATTTGGTTAAGTTGTCGATATCATTTTTATCAAGTTCCATCCAGCGACCGGTACGAAGTTCGCGAGGTAAAATCACCGTGCCATAACGGGTACGCAGTAAGCGGCTGACTTTAAGACCTTGAGATTCGAAAATACGACGAACTTCGCGGTTACGACCTTCTTTTACCACCACTTGATACCAGCGGTTAATCCCTTCACCACCAATTTCAGAGAATGATTCAAATTTTGCCGGACCATCATCCAGAACGACACCATTAACCATATTTTTCTTCAGTTCTGGTGTTACTTCGCCCATGACACGCACAGCATATTCACGTTCAATTTCGTTTGAAGGATGCATGAGGCGGTTGGCCAATTCACCATCGTTCGTGAACAGTAACAGACCGGTCGAGTTAATATCCAGACGACCCACCATCACCCAGCGATCACCAGGAATGGCTGGAAGCTGTTCAAATACGGTCGGACGTGATTCAGGGTCATTGCGTGAACAAATTTCACCTTCTGGTTTATAGTAAATCAGAACACGACGACGAATTTCGTCTTCAATCTGGAATTGGACTTTACGACCATCGATGCGAAGCTCATCACCTGGTTCAATGCGTTCACCCACTTGGGCAACTTGTCCGTTGATACTTACACGACCAGCGGCAATGACTTCTTCCATATAACGGCGAGAACCCAAACCAACGCGTGCAAGCACCTTTTGTAATTTTTCACTCATGACAGCATAACCTTAGAAATTATCATCAACAGTTCACCTATCTATGACTTCGGTGCGTGAGCATCGAGGGCCATAAAAGCTTCCTTGGCATCCTGCAGGGGAGGCAATTGGCCTAAAGACGACAGGCCAAAAGCATTTAAAAATTGTGGCGTTGTAACTAACAACGCGGGTCTTCCCGGAAGTTCTCTGAATCCAGATTCTTTAATCCAGTTCCAGTCAAACAAAGATCTGAGTATTTGACTATTGTTTGAAACTCCACGAATTTGTTCAATATCTGCTCGCGTTACTGGTTGATGGTAAGCAATCACAGCGACGGTTTCAAGCAGGGTTGGCGATAAACGAGTTGGTCGCTCTGGCCAGACCTGAGTAATAATATTGCGATATTTAGCCCGAACCTGGAAACGGAAACCTTGTGCTGTTTCGACCAGTTCGATTGACCGGCCATGTTGTAGCATGGCAAGTTGTTGTAAAAATTGACGCAATTCTTGTTTGGAATATTGATTTTGAAATGCTTCTTTCAAACGTGCAAGTGAAACTGCGGCTTCACTGGCAAAAATAATCGCTTCCAGTTGCATCAATACTTCATGTTGGTTATCTGCAATCGATAAAGGTGTTGCTTGATGATCAATCATGCTTGCACTCCCTGAATCGCAAGTGGCGCTTCAATACCGGTTGCAATAATCGTTACTTTTTGTTGGCGTGTGAGTTCTAAAATGGCCATAAACGTCACCACCATGCCCATACGCCCTTGACTCGGTTTCAACAAGGCTTCGAAATGTAGAATTTCACCGGACTGCAATCGGTTTTCAATAAAGGCAAGCCGTTCTTCAAGTAATACCGGTTCTTGTAAAATTTGATGGGTAACCGGTTCCGGTCGATTAAACACACAAAACAGCGCATCGCGTAAAAGGGCAATATCATAGCCTTCGTTGTTTTGTGCAATATGACCGAGACTGACATTGGTCGGGAAGGTATCGCGTTCTAGAACCGGCATTTGTCCCAGACGTTCAGCGGCCTGTTTAACCCGTAAATAAGTTTCCAGACGGTCAATTAATTGTTGTTTTGGATCTTTTTCAATCACTACGGATGAGCTTGTTTTTGGAAGCAAAAGTCGTGATTTAAGATCGGCCAATAATGCTGCCATCACCATATAATCTGCAGTGAGTTCGATATTTAAGGTTTTCATTGCATCCATATAGGACAAATATTGGGCAGCAATCGGGGCAATATCCAGTTGTAATAAGTCGAAACCGCTTTTTTGAATCAGGTAAATCAGGAAGTCGAGTGGTCCTTCGAAATGCTCTAGCAGAATTTCAAATGCAGCAGGAGGAATGTATAAATCCTCTGGAATCGATTCTTGCCACTCATCCATAACGCGGATGGGTGAAGCTTGCTCCATAGGATTATGGATCGGTTGATTCATTACAGTTATAGGCCACGCGAATTTTCAAAGGCATGAAGATGCTATTTCAGATCAGCTGTCAGGATAGGTGCTGTATGATGAGAAAAAGCACATAATTAATCTGCGTAGTCTAAAGGAAAATGCAGTTCAAATAAATTACAAAAGCTAACAAATGCTAAAAAAACCTAAAAAAAATAGGGAATTTTTATGCAAGTAAAAATAACCGAGAGGATGTCATTGTTTGATAGGCATTTTTTAAGCAATATTAAATTAAAAAACTGGGGTGTGGTCAGCGATGAAAAATTATCAAAAAGTACAAGAAAATGAATATGGTCAAATGATCGGGATACCAGTATCTCATCCTTTAGCTGTGCATTTTTTAGCAGAAAACCTATATGGGGCAAGTATCACTTTACATGATTTATCTACGACGCCATTAACTGAAGAATATTTTAAGCAAATTTGGCAATCTGTAAAAACCGAAGTAGATCGCAGTTGCTGGACCTATTTACCTTATTCAGACTTTAAAACTGAAGATGAATTACGAATTGCTTTAGGCAATTGTTTTGGCTTTAAAGGAAGCATTCATTATCTAATTGAAGTGAACCAGACGATGGTGGGATGGGTGGGTTTAATTAACCAATGTCCTGCGGATCAGGTCATCGAAATTGGCAATGTTTATTTTTCGCATCAAATGAAACAATCTACTGCGTCGACCGAAGTGATCTATTTATTGTTGAACGCTTGCTTTGAGCAAGGTTTTCGCCGTGTGGAATGGAAATGTGATGAATTGAATCAACCTTCAAAACGTGCAGCTGTGCGGTTTGGATTTCAGTATGAAGGAACTTTTCGTCAACACCGTATAGCCAAAGGTCGAAACCGCAATACGGCATGGTTTTCAATATTAGATGAAGAATGGCCTGAATTAGAAAAAGCGTATCGGGCTTGGTTAAAAACGGATAATTTTGATGGGAAGGGGCAACAAAAAAAGAAATTAAAAGACTTTATCGACTTATATTAAAAGCTAAAAATGATTCTAAGTCGTCTGTATTGTTAAGCCTCTCTTTACTCTTAAAAAAAACTTCTTCCTAGGTGATGAGGAGTGTGCAGCAGCTTAAATCGTAAATAGTCCAATTAAAAAGCCAAGCAAATTTTTAGGAGTGCTGATCAAGTGCAAATTCTACGATACGCTGACAGGTTGTACGCAAACATAAATTTTGGCTTTCAAACTGAGCCCATAATTCATCGACTAAATCAATATCGAGGAAATACGCATACACTTTATTTTCAATGTGAATGGTTGGGGTAGCATGACCTTTTATATTAAGGACTTGGGCTTCAGATTCTAGTGTCCAAGGACGCTCCACATATAGGGTATCGTGTTCAGAAAATTGCTGAATATTCACTAAGACATGAAATAAGTCCATTTAATCTATCTCAACATATCTAAGTCTATTTTTTCAGCTCGGTTCAAAATCTAAGCGCTTATTCAAAAGCGCTTACATCTCCAACACCACGACGAATCACTTCCGGATGCTCACCGGATAAATCCACAATACTGGTGGTGTTTAAAATCCCTAGGCCACCATCAATAAATACATCAATACGTTTGCCCAGTTCCATTTCAATATCATAGGGATCATCTAAAGGCTCTGTATGATTGGGCAGAATCAGGGTGCTGGTTAATAGGGGTTCATCCAGT
>JBLZXS010000145.1:0-1904 GCA_050285325.1 Acinetobacter sp. | reverse complement strand
AGTTCTTTCAATAACATGCGACAAATCGGGTTACTCGGAATACGTAGTCCAATGGTTTTCTTTTTAGGATGCATCAGTCGTTTAGGCACTTCGCTGGTTGCCGGCAGAATAAACGTGGTCACAGCGGGGGTATTATTTTTAAGCAGCCGGTACATGGCATTGTCCACTTTGGCATAGGTGGCAATATCGGATAAATCACAACACAAGATGGCATATTGATGTTTCGGCCCCAAGCCACGAATTTGCGAAATCCGTTCCATGGCATTTTTATTACCGATTTGGCAGCCAATTGCATATGCGGCATCGGTCGGGTAAACCACCACATCACCGGCACGAATACGTTCTACCGCTTGAGTGATTAAACGCGGTTGAGGATTATCAGGATGTATTCTTAAATGAAGCATAGTTATTCTCTCCCGACTTATTTTTAGACATTATCTGTTGATTTTACAAAGTCTTGCAATCAGGCATTGATGATTTTGTGTAAATCAATCCAGCATTTCACGCTGAAACTCAGCACTTTGTAATGTTTTGCCACCTCTAACACAGGCACAGATACATTTAATAAAGCGTGCTGCATCGCGTGGAAGTTGGGCCTCGCCATTAAAATATTGCTGAACTTGAGCATATACATTGTCTTTAAAGGATGCGCCATCGCCGCCATCACCGGTTAGATTATCTAAAGATACGCGGAATTTACGACCAAAAGCTTTGGAATATAACCATTCAATCGCTTGCGGTTTAATTTCAACCTGTTCAAATAAGGCTTGCTGCTCAGCAGTTCGACCATCGGGTGCATACCAGTAGCCCAGGTCTGCCAGTAAGCGTCTTTTGTCGCCGGCAATGCTCCAGTGGCTGATCTCATGCAACGCACTATTAAAGAAACCATGCGCAAACTGAATGCGGGCAGGGGTAGTTATAGTCGCTGGAAAATATTCAGGTTCAAAATCACCGCGAACAAGTGTCACATTTAAGTGGGAAAACCAGTGATTAAAGTGTAGTATAAGCCAATCTACTTGTTGAACTTCTGTTTGCAAATTAGCCCAAGGTGAGAGTTGCACATGGTCTAAATGAACCGCAGAATTTGAGGTTGAATGAGAGGTTAACCGTAATGAAGTAGTGACTTCAGGTTGCGGCTGCAACTGATGCATGACTTGTATTACCCAAATGATCTGTCTAAATAAGTACAAAATTGTATCTTAATCTTTGACAGAGTACCGATGAATTTGTAGAATTGCCGCCTTAATTATGTCAGCAAATACCTTTCCGGCACAGATTGAGCCGTTTAAATGGGCTGAACAAGGCTTTACATGGTCAGGTACCCTGCCATTGTCTCGCTTTGTTCGCATTTCCCGTGAAGCTGTTGGATCAATTGATAATCAATTGATTAACATAGACTGTAAGCTATCAATGGATGCGTATCATCGTATCGTATGGTTAGATGGTCATGTTGAAACGAAAGTACCAATGGAATGTCAGCGTTGTCTGAATACTGTTGAAATTGCTCTCGTTTCAGACTTTCATTTAGCGCTTGTGGATGATGAATCACTGATAGAGCGCTTGGATGAGGATGCTGATTTCATCGTTTTAGGTGAGAGTGAAGCAACGACCAAAGGTAGCTTTGATGCACCTGCGACCGCTGATTTACTCGCGCTGATAGAAGATGAATTGTTATTGTTGATGCCTTTGTCTCCTAGACATGACGTTTGTGAGCATAAGCACCAACCTGCCGCTGATGACATTGCTGAAGAAAAACGGGACAATCCGTTTGATGTTTTGGCAGGTTTGAAGGGTAAACTTAACTAATTTTTGTGTTATACTGTTAAGTATAAGACAACTGAATTTGTTCTGATCCATTTTTTCGATCTTTGTAAGGAGCCATCATGGCCGTTCAGCAAAACCGT
>JBLZXS010000144.1:0-9374 GCA_050285325.1 Acinetobacter sp. | reverse complement strand
CAAATATTACAGGCAACGGTCTATGACGTTGCAATCGAAACCCCACTCGAAGCAGCGCCACGAATTAGTGAAAAGCTCAATAATAACATTCGCTTTAAACGCGAAGATTTACAACCTGTCTTTTCTTTCAAGCTACGCGGTGCTTATAACCGTATTAGTCAATTACCGAAATCTCAGTTGGAACGTGGCGTGATTACGGCTTCCGCAGGTAACCATGCGCAAGGTGTGGCTCTATCTGGTCAAAAACTGGGAATTCGTGCCATTATCGTGATGCCAAAAACGACACCTGACATTAAAGTCCAAGCCGTTAAACGCCTGGGCGGTGAAGTGCTGCTGCATGGTGATTCTTTCGATGTAGCGAATAAATATGCCATTCAACGTTCTATTGATGATGGCATGACTTTTATTCCACCTTATGACGATGAACTGGTGATGGCGGGTCAAGGTACGATTGCCAATGAAATTTTGCGTCAATGGCGTGATGTGGAATATGTATTTGTTGCCGTTGGTGGTGGTGGCTTAATTGCTGGTGTTGCTGCATATCTGGGTGATGTTGCGCCGCATGTCAAAGTCATTCCAGTGGAATATGATGAATCTGCATGTTTGAAAGCCGCTTTCGAAGCCAATGAACGTGTCATTCTTCCCTCTGTCGGTTTATTTGCGGACGGTACTGCGGTTGCGCAGATTGGTGAAAAACCCTTTGATGTGATTCGCCTGCAAAAATCAGACAACTCGGGTCCAATTGTTGAACGTGATGTGGTTTTGGTCAATACAGATGAAATCTGCGCAGCCATTAAAGATACCTATGATGAATGCCGCAGTATCGTTGAACCTTCGGGTGCCATGGCACTTGCCGGAATCAAGAAATATGTCGCTGAACATGGCTTAGAAAATAAAAACATGGTGTCGATTGTTTGTGGTGCCAACATGAACTTTGACCGCCTGCGTTATATTGCTGAACGTACCGAACTGGGTGAACGTAAAGAAGCCATCTTTGCCGTCACCATTCCAGAAGAAAAAGGTTCTTTCCTGAACTTCTGCCGTGCCCTGCAAGGTCGTAACATCACTGAATTCAACTACCGCGCCAGTCATTCGAGTGCGGCTCAAGTGTTTGTGGGCATTAGCTTGAAAGGTGGCGAAAAAGAACGTCACGACATTTATGAAACTTTAACCATGCAATATGACGTCGATGACCTGTCTGATGATGAGGTTGCAAAACTGCATATCCGTTATCTGGTCGGTGGTCATGCAGACATTGAAAATGAACGTTTATTCCGTGTCGAGTTTCCAGAGCGTCCAGGTGCATTACTGACTTTCCTGGAGCGTTTAGGGCCAACTCATAACATTACCCTATTCCACTACCGTAACCACGGCGCTGCGGAAGGTCGTGTACTGGTTGGTTTAGAAGCAAGCGATGCAAAACAAAATCCGGATGGTTTAATTGAGACATTGGAAAGCATTACTTATCCATATGCAGAAATTACCAATAACCTGGGTTATCAACGTTTCTTGAAATAAGTGATTAAAAGCGACATTCAAAAGAGCCATACATTGGCTCTTTTTTTAAATCGAAAATTTTTTAAGTCGATCTTAAACAGTCCAGTTTTATATAGTGTTCTATACAGATCCCTTCATGCTTAAATTGCTTCGAGAAAGACTTACAGAATTTGTGAATTTTGACATCCTGATCAGGCACTGCCATCCAATAAGCCGTTTCCGCATAAATAATTAACAATTCAAAGTTTTGTGACTTTAATAACGTATAAATTTCTTCAAAAACAATATCGAAAACCTGTGCATTGACATTGTAGTATTTTCCGATCACCTGTTTATGGTGCTCATAATGCTGATATAAAGGTGTGGTTCTGTTACGAATTTTTTGCTGTGTTAAACCAATATCAATATTCATCTGCTGCAAAATAGCACATCGCTCCAAACCATTTTCATACGGGTTTTCAGCATCAACAGACATTAAATAGGCATATGGATGCTTAGCCACTTTTTCAGCTGCGTTCCATGTCAAAAATTGCTGAAAAAGTTGTCTGTGTTTCTTCTTCGGGATTTCCCGTTGCTTTAACACCGGAAACCATTCCAACAGTATCTTAAAAATCTTTTTATCATCCATTTTCATCACTATAAAAATAGAATTATAGGGACAAATTATATTCCGATTTTTTGAATGTTTTATGACGTTATTCGTTCAGCAAATCCCTCTCTGAAACAATTAAACAGTAAAATAAATTCAATCATTTATAAAATCATGCATATCGATATAGGGTTACATACCAAGACCATCTTAAAAATAAACCTTTGTAATATATAATTTTGTAAGCCTGATAGCTGAATGAATAATAAGATTATAAAATGAAATCATATTTACATACATTTTATCAATCAAAAGTACATAAAAACGGATAAGGAATACTTTGCATGGCACTATTTGCAGTCATCGGTTTAGGTAGTTTTGGTGCAACGGTAGCAACAGAACTGGTAGGTCTAAACCATGATGTGATTGGCATCGACAGTAATAAAAAATATGTTGAAAATATTTCTGATCAACTTACTCATGCTGTCATTGCCGATGCAACCGATGAACATGTACTCAAAGAACTGAATATTCAGAACTGTGAAGCCGTTGTGGTGGCTATTGGCGAGGACATTGAGGCCAGTATTTTATGTGTCTTGCATCTGAAAAACATGGGAATGAACAAGATTTGGGCCAAGGCCAAATCCAAAGCTCATCACATGATTCTGACCCATCTGGGTGTGAATAAAATCATTCATCCGGAAGAAGATATGGGTACCCGGATTGCCCAGTCGTTAAGCTATCCGATGGTCAGCCGTTATATGGGCTTGGAGGACAATCATTTCATTGTCAAAATCGAAATCAAACCGAGTCTACAGGGCGAACGTTTCAGCCACTTAATGGAGCATGCTACGGAAATTAAAACCCTGTTACATAAACGTGGAGAGGCAATTATGTTCAGTATTGACCCTAATTTAATTCTGCAAGAAGGCGATATCCTAGTGGTTGAAGGTCAACTGGAACCTTTACGAAAACTTTCTGCCCGGTTTAAATAAATCATGAAACCCATACATAACCAGAAACACCAAACCGTTAATCTCAGCCCGCCCAGTTTACTGGCACTGGGTTTTTTAAGTTTTATTGTGGTGGGGACTTTATTACTGAAATTACCCATAGCACATCATGGTGAATTAAGCTGGCTCAATGCCCTGTTTACTGCCACCTCTGCGGTGACGATTACCGGGCTTTCAGTGGTCAATGTCGGAGACTCTTATACCACTTTTGGTCAAGTCGTCATTATGCTGTTATTACAAAGTGGTGGTTTGGGTTTTATGACTTTTGCCATATTGGCTGCATTGAGTCTTTCTTCCAATATCCGGTTAAAACAGCAAGTGATGGCGCAGGAAACCATTGGTCAAACCAGCCTGGCTCGAGTGTCTTTCACCATTAAAGGTGTACTTTTATATTCGTTATTTTTTGAAGCAGTCGGTACGGTTATTCTCACCATTGCCTGGATGCAGGAATACGATTTCTCCCGTGCCTTTTTTTATGCTGCTTTTTATAGTGTCTCTGCCTTTAATAACGGCGGGTTTTCCCTTTTCCCGAACAGTTTGATGAGCTTTGCCGACCATTACCTGATTACCTTTACCATTAGTATGCTCTACATTATTGGTGGAATTGGTTTTGTGGTCCTGATGGATATTAAACGTGCCCGTCGCTGGAAAAAATTAAGCACCAATAGCAAATTAATCCTCTCTACCATTGCCGGATTAAACTTGGCGGCTTTTATGGTGCTTTGGATCTTGGAAGCAAACAATCCGCTGACCCTGTCCAGCATGAGCTTAGGCGATCAGGCGCTGAATGCCTGGTTTCATGCTACTGTTCCGCGCTCATCCGGTTTCAACAGCTTAGATATGTCCAGCATGACGGATGCCTCTACTCTCGTCACCATGATATTGATGTTTATTGGTGGCGGCTCTTTAAGTACGGCAGGTGGTATTAAAGTCGGCACCTTTATTATTGTGGTTTTAAGTGTGATCACCTTCTTACGCCGTTCTGAGGAATTAAGGGTATTTAATCACTCTGTTTCAAAAGTGACGTCATTTAAGGCTTTTGCAGTCCTTTCCATCACGGCAATCTTGATATTATTAGGCCTGTTTGCGCTTCTTATTCTGGAGCCGACTCAGGATTTTCTGGATTTACTGTTTGAAGCCGTTTCAGCTGCCTGTACAGTCGGTTTATCGCGCGGCATCACCAGTGAACTACAACCTGCAAGCCTGATTGCATTAATCTTACTGATGTTCGCGGGTCGTTTGGGACCACTGACTTTGGCTTACCTGATTGCTACTCCAAAGAAGAGTCGTTTAAAACACCCTCCTGCAGATATTCAAATTGGTTAACTGCTATTAATTTTCGATATAAAAAACCACTCAATTGAGTGGTTTTTTATGATGCATTGATAAATTTTAATACCAATTCATTAAAGACACACCTAAACCCACATAAGTCGCACGATGGTTATAATCAATTAGGCTTTCACCATAGCCATCAAACAACTGGAAATGACCACGCAACTTACCACTGATCGGGAACGCCCAATCAAACTGCGCCGCTCCATGTGCATCATCGCCACCTTTCAGCGAGTGACGCAGCATCAGTGAAAACTCATGATCATTCTTGCGGTAGAAAGCAGTTAAATCACCACGACCGATATAATTTTTAATATCCGGATTGTTGTCATCTTTGGCATTTTCTTCAATGCGATACCAAGGACGAAGCATGAGCGCGAAGTTGTCGCGTTCCAAACCGACATTAAAAATAATACGATTCCAGCTACGTGATAATGGATCTGCACGACCATTGGACTGATGGTTAAAGGTCACCCCAAGCAAACGTGCGTTTAAGCCCAAAATTTCATAATTGGTACGAAAAACCAGACTGGCTTCAGGCTCATAGTTGGTTTCACGGAAAGGACGTGAGGTATCAGCATTATAAACCTGCCAACGAGATGACTGGGTATAACCGAACCAGATATCACCGTTATCGCCAAACAGGTTTTCAACTGCCTTGGTTTTTAACGACAACTGGAATTTCGCTTCCATCGATTTCAGATTTTGCTCATTCCCTTCTTGTACCGTGTTATTTTCATTCGGACTGGAAGGACGTTCATTTTTGTCAGAAGTCCAAAATCCCGGCATCAGGTAAACCGGTTGATGCGCACGAATATTCCAGGTTCCGAGTTTACTGTCTGGAGATAATTCCCAGCGCTTATCCAGTAAAGATCTGTTCGGATCAATTTTAGGACCCTCAACAGCAAATACGGTATTTACCCCCTGACTGATTTTTTCTTTAATCGTTTCCGGTTCAGTCGGTTTGGGCGCCAGTTCAATTGCCGCTTGGCGTTCAGAAATCAACGGGGTTTTCTGAGCCTCGGGTATTTTAAATACGGTATCGTAACAAGCCAAACGATCGGCATTGGATTCCAAAGCGACACAGGCTTCAGGACTGGCAGGTGTAATTAAAGATTCTGGATTTACCGCATTTACATTCGTCACATACAATGAACTGAGCATAAGCATGCTCAGTTGCAAAGTAGTGCGTTCAATTGTTTTGAACGCCATAGGGTCTTACCTCAGTTTATTCTTTTAGTTTACTTGTTTGATCTCAAAACCAAGCTCAATTAAAGTGTCACGTTTCGCAACGGGTGCAACCACAGCTTTCACCGGTTTTTGCTGAACCAGATATTGTTCTGCCACGCGTTTTAAATCGTCTAGAGTCACTGCAAGTAAACGTGCACGTAACTGCTTACGAACCGCCGGCGTACGTGCATGCAATAAAGCATAACAAGCACTAATCGCTTCGCCCGCAGGAGAACCCGGTTTATCCATGCTCGCCACCAAGCCTAAGATTGCTTCTTCAAGTTGATGTGGTAAATGGTCGGTATTCAACAACCAGTCAATACTTGCTTCAAAGTCTTTAAACGTTTCTGCTAAACGTGGATCACGATAGCTATAGAAACGGAACGAACAGGCATTGCCGTCATAACTCGCCCCACCCCCATAAGCGCCACCTTTTTCACGAATCGCACTATGCAAGAAGCCATTACGTAAATATGCAGCCAACACCATTAAAGGTGCCGCATCAGGATGAGCAACCTCAACTGCAGGATAAGCTGAAGCACAGAATTGAACATTGGCTTGAATTAACCAGGCTTCGTCTTTATTGCTATTTTCCGTGAAAACTGTCGTTAATTCTACCGGCGTTTGATCGACCGCCAACTTATCCCAAACGTCTTGAACTTCTTCAATCAAACGATCAGATTGATGTTCTTCACATACCAGCAGAAACTGTTTCGGTGCTTGTAAAAGTAAACGATGAATCGCTTTTAATTCTGCTATTAAAGCATCATATGCAGTTTCATCATTTTCAATTTTAGTAACCAGATCAACCAACCAGTTCAAAGCACCCAAACCGGTATTGTGATAATCACGTTGCGCTAGAGCACTGCAATTACGCGATGCAATTTGCATGGCATAACTATGACCAGAACCTGAAATACGTGATTGCCAACGTGTTTTACGTTGCTGCAATAATTCAATAATACGATCTTTTTCATCAAAACGGAGTTGTTCGAAGGCCAACTTCAAGATGCGGATCGCTTCAAAGTTATTCACCAGAGATTTGGTGGTTAACGTGAGCCAAGCGCTGATTTTATTTTTGTCATCCACTTTTGAGCGTAAAGATGCCCCCATGCCTACACCACCGCTCACTGCGGTTTGCAGTTGCTGAAGCTCAAGATAATCGTATTCACCTGCCCCGACTTCGCCCAGCAAAACAGACAGCAGGTTGAAGTATGGCGATTGCACCACTTCCTCTGGAATTTTCACCAGCACCTGTTGATAGTAAATACCGTTGGTTCCTGCATGGTACAGATTCAAAGGTGTATCCAGATTATTGCTGATAATTTCACGCAATTGACCTTGCACAATATGTAGATCAGCAGGGACATCCTCTAGCCCTACTTTCGGCAACAGGTTCATATCGTCTGGCGTATCTTGACGAACTTTTAACGCTTCAGTTTGCTGAATGATTTCAGCTTTTTGCTCATCAGTCAGTTTGGCACCAATGTCAGCCAAACGTGCTTTTTCGGCTTCCGCTTCCTTGGCAGATTTGGTTGCATCCGGTACTAAAGTCATTTGCACACGATGGGTATTATCCAGCAAATGTTCTTTAATCAGATTTGACAACCACATTGGATCTTTAAGTTCTTCTTTAACTTGCTCAATGGCAGTATCCACATCCCAAACATCAATTGGATCGCTGTGGTGAATCACGCTGCCTAAACCATTTAAAATCAGGCTTAAACCATACGGCATACCGTCGCCATTGATTTCACGCTGATGCAATTCAATCTGATGCAAAATGGCATCCACCATTTCAGCATCAACCGGTTTAGAGGCAACGTCTTCAAGAATTTTAAAAACGCCGTCTTTAAATTCTTGTGCATGTTCCGGGTTTGAACCCTGTACGCCACAGAAGAAGGTCATTTCAAAATTGGAATCATCTACACCCATAATTGGACCAGTAGATTGTGCATAGTCACAAGTTTCCAGGTAATGACGTAATGGCGAAGCGGAATCTTCCAGTAAAATCCCTTCAACCAGACGCATGCCCAAGCGCAATTTAATGTCGCTGGCTTCAGGCAATAACCATGAAATGATGTGATAGGTTTTATCTTTTAAATCTTCTGCATCTAAAGCATAGGTTTCTGTCACTTCAATCGGTGCAGTTAAACGCGCTTCAGGGGTTGAATGCAGCGTTTGGCCTTGGTCAAATTTAGACAAGGCTAAAGTTTCAAATTGTTCTTGTAAATGATAGGCAGATTCATTACCAAATGTCATAAATACGGCATTACTTGGATGGTAATGTGACTTATAGAAATTGACTAACTCTGGGTAAGTTAAATCTGGAATATCTTTAGGATCGCCACCTGAATTGTAATGATAGGTGGTTTTTGGGAATAAATGATGCGCCAGTTGATGATACAGCTGATCAGAAGGAGAACTCATCGCCCCTTTCATTTCATTAAATACCACGCCTTTATAGACAGGTTCACCATTTTCGAGCTCAATACGAATACCTTCTTGAGCAAAATCCAGTTCATTTAAATTCGCAGCAAAAGCGGCATCTAAATACACTTCTAACAGGTTTTGAAAGTCTTTTTTGTTTTGCGTTGCAAATGGATAGGCTGTCCAGTCTGCTGAAGTAAATGCGTTCATAAAGGTGTTGAGTGAACGACGAATCATCAGGAAGAACGGGTCACGAACAGGGAATTTTTCAGAACCGCATAATGCAGTATGTTCTAAAATGTGCGCCTCGCCTTTTGAATCCATCGGTTGAGTACGGAACGCCACCAGAAAGACATTTTCGTCCAGATCACTGGCAAGGTGATAATGCGTTGCACCGGTCACTTTATGTTTATATTCAGACACAAAAATGTCTAAGGCCTCAACATGGTGTTGACGTATCAACTGAAACGCAGGATGAACAGTTTGGGTAATGGTTTCAGTGACATCTACAGTCATGTGATCTCCTCACGTATACATATTTATAAGATGTTTTCGATTATACCTGAATCTTAAAGTATTTGGATTTGTACAATTACGAATTTCCCAGTATTTCAGTCAAGTTTTCAATTTCTTTTTTTAAACAAAATCAGCATGGTTTTTACTACAAAAAAAATAGCAACCAAATTGCTATTTTTAAAATCAAAGACAAAAAAACATGATCAGGTTTTTACAATCTGTTTAGCATTCACTTTGTGACTCAAATAAATGCACACGAATATCACCATCCATATCACTCCTGAAGCGGTGAAACGGCTTAAGTCCAAACCACCAGAAGTTGATCGGCTTGTCCAAAAAATCACCCACCACCGCGCCCAGCGGACGGGTTAAAACAAATGCGCTCCTAAATAACAAAGTCCGTGACACATGAGTAAAGAGGTATAGCGCCAAAATCAATAAAATCAGACTGACGAAAAGGATAATGCCACCACCATCACCCAGTCCCATGGTATCTGCCGACCAATCGCCTAAAGCCGTACCCAGAGTTTGGGAAAAAGTAATGGTGATCCAATAGAAACTACCGCACGAGGATAATTCACGGTATGCAGTGAAATACTGCCTTCAACTTTATACCAACTGAATAAAGACAAACAGACCAAACCCAACAAGCTGCTTCCACCAACATATCCGATGCCTAATGACCGATCGACAAAATCTGCCAGTGTCGTGCCTACAGTCGTACTTGCAATAATGGTCAGCCAATACAAATAAGGCCGGTAAGT
>JBLZXS010000143.1:0-4371 GCA_050285325.1 Acinetobacter sp. | reverse complement strand
AAGCCAATGCCTAAATTGACATAGAACCCATCTTCCAGTTCCAAAGCGGCACGCTGTGCCATTTCATTACGAGTCCAAGCCATTTATACAGCCTCCGCTTTTAAGGTCATTTGTTCGATGCGTTTTTCAGGATGGGTATTTAAAATAATCCGGTTGATATAAATGCCAGGAAGATGAATTTCATCGGGATCCAAATCGCCAATTTCGACAATTTCTTCTACTTCAGCAATGCTGATTTTGCCTGCCATGGCACAGACCGGATTAAAGTTTTGTGCGGTTTTACGGAAAATCAGATTCCCGGCTTTATCGGCTTTATAGGCTTTGACCAAGGCAATATCGGCAGTTAAGGAATTTTCCAGAATGTATTCCTTACCATCAAATTCACGGACTTCTTTACCTTCTGCAATTAAAGTGCCGACACCGGTCTGGGTAAAAAAGGCTGGAATACCGGCACCGCCAGCACGAAGTTTTTCAGCTAGTGTGCCTTGCGGAGTCAGTTCTACTTCCAGTTCGCCGTTTAAATATTGACGTTCAAATTCTTTGTTTTCACCGACATAAGATGAAATCATCTTTTTGATTTGTTTGGTTTCCAGTAAAAGACCCAAACCAAAACCATCCACACCGGCATTGTTGGAAATACAGGTCAGTTGTTTGGCACCAGTGTCTTTGAGGGCCGCAATTAACGCTTCCGGGATACCGCATAGACCAAAGCCACCGACCGCCAGGGTTTGACCATCTTTGACAATATCTTGTAATGCAGCCTGTGCATTTTCATAAACTTTATTTGGCATTTGATCCCTCTTTTTATCCATGGTCAGTCCTTTGTATGACCAACTTTAACTTTTTATCAATTTCATGCAGGATTTTTTAGCAATGAAAAAATCATAGCAGTTTTAAGCACACTGGGTTTGCCAATAGGCATTGGCATAGTTTGATGGATTATTACGTTTTAACACCTGACTGATGTTACGGCTGGCCTGCATTAAGGCATCCAAATTGATACCGGTTTCAAAACCCATCTTGGACAATAAATAGTACATGTCTTCTGTAGCCACATTGCCCGAAGCACCTTTGGCATAGGGACAACCACCTAAACCAGCAATCGAAGAATCAAATATCCGAATACCTTGATTAAGCGATTGATAGATATTGGCAATCGCCATGCCATATGTATTATGAAAATGCCCGGCTAGAACCTGACTGTCTAACTCGGCAAGGCAGGCATCCCACACTTTTTTCACCCGATCGGGAGTGGCAGTGCCGATGGTTTCACCCAAGGACACTTCATAACAGCCCATATCCATTAAGCGTTTACTGACTTTGGCAACTTGCTGCGGATCAATGGCACCTTCATAGGGACAATCCACCATACAAGAGACATAACCGCGAACCTTGATATTATGGGCTTTGGCTGCCGCCATGACGTCGGCAAATTTTTCAAAGCTTTCATCAATGGAACAGTTGATGTTTTTGCGGGTAAAACTTTCAGAAGCTGCAGTAAACACAGCAACCTCCTTACAACCAACTGCCAGTGCAGATTCGAAACCTTTCAGGTTTGGAGTAAGTAAACTGAACTGAATATTCGGATCTTGCGGCAATTGAGCAAACAGCACATCACTGTCTGCCATCTGTGGCACCCATTTGGCCGAAACACAGGAACCCACTTCAATTGCCTTCAAACCGGTTTTCATTAAATCCAGAATCAGGTTTTTGCGGTCATCCAGGGTGAGGGGTGTTTTTTCATTTTGCAGGCCATCGCGTGGACCGACTTCAACGATTTTGACGAAATCAGTCATGCAACGTCCTCCACTAGCGCTTGAAACTCCACCAGCTCATCACCGGCTTTGACCTGATCACCGGCCTGAAAATAGGAAGCTGCGACAATGCCGTCATGCGGTGCACGAATTGAATATTCCATTTTCATGGCCTCAAGCGTCATTAGCACATCGTCTTTTTTCACCTGATCATTGGCAGCAACCAGAACTTGAGTAATCACGCCTGGCATTGGCGCTTTTAAGTTGCCTTCAGTGCTTTGCGCATCCTCAGAAGTGAATTTCTGATTCAGATAAGCAAACTTGTGGCTTTGACCATTTTTGAAAATAGTCAGGCCCTGAGCATTTTGGCTAAATGCAATTTTGTCCTGTTTGCCGTTAATATTGAAATGTGCGGTATTGGCATTTAAAAGCTGTCCGGAAATATGGAATTTTTCCCCTTGATATTCAGCAACAAAACCTTCTTTTTCAGCGCTTAAATTGACTTGGACAAGTGACTCGTCCAAATTTAATTTAATGGCATAGCTTGGGCTGATATTGACGCGCCATAGCGTTTCACTTTGCCAGACCGGATTGCTTGCCGGTTTATTTTTACTAAAACGAAGCAATAACTCGGTCAATGCCGTTGCAACGACCAGTTCCGGTTGTAACGATGGAATATTTTTAAACAGGGATTCATCTTCACGCTGAATCAGGTTGGTATCCAATTCGGCATTTTTAAATGAATCACAGCGAATAATGCGGTCCAAGAAGGCAATATTGTTACCCAAACCATCGACATGGAACTGACCTAAGGCATGGTGCATTTGCAATAAAGCGGCTTCACGGTTTTCACCCCAGACAATCAGCTTGGCAATCATCGGATCGTAATAAGTGCTGATTTCATCGCCTTGAACAATACCACTGTCGACACGAACATGCTGATTTTGTTCAGGGTAGTGCAAATAGCTGATTTGACCAATTGCAGGAATAAAGCCTTTTTCAGGTTCTTCCGCATAGACGCGCGCTTCAATGGCATGGCCATGAATTTTTAACTGATCTTGCTGTTTTGGTAATGGTTCACCAAAAGCTACACGCAACTGCCATTCCACCAGATCAACGCCGGTGATCATTTCTGTCACTGGATGTTCAACCTGTAGACGGGTATTCATTTCCATGAAATACGCGGTTCCGTCTTGTTCTACAATGAACTCGACCGTGCCGGCACCGACATAATCGACCGCGCGAGCAGCATCAATGGCAGCTTGGCGCATAGCATCAAGTTTGTCTTGAGAAACCAGTGGTGCAGGTGCTTCTTCAAGTACTTTTTGATGACGGCGCTGCACTGAACAATCGCGTTCAAATAAATGCACGTAGTTACCATGTGAGTCGCCAAACACTTGTACTTCAATATGGCGCGGATTAATCACATAGCGTTCGATCAGAACTTCATCATTGCCAAAGCTGGATTTGGCTTCGCTTTTACAAGAGGCTAGTGAATTTAAGAAATCTTCACTGCGTTCAACCAGACGCATGCCTTTACCACCACCACCGGCACTGGCTTTAATCAGCACAGGGTAGCCAATCGCATCGGCCTGTTGTTTTAAAAAATCAGCATCCTGATTCGTTCCATGATAACCCGGGGTCAGCGGAACACCGGCTTTTTCCATCAAGGCTTTTGAGGTGGCTTTTAAACCCATGGCTAAAATGGCTGCGACCGGTGGACCAATAAAAGTGATGTTATTGGCTTGGCAGGCTTCGGCAAACTGGTCATTTTCAGACAAGAAACCGTAACCTGGGTGAATGGCTTGTGCGCCAGTTTTTACCGCGGCTTGAATAATACGATCAATCTGTAAATAACTTTGCGCAGCTGGGGATTCACCAATATAAATCGCTTCATCGGCCAGCTTTACATGTTGCGATTGTGCATCGGCATCTGAATAGACAGCAACCGTTGCGATTCCGAGTTTTTTTGCGCTACGAATCACACGGCAGGCGATTTCACCACGGTTTGCAATTAAGATTTTTTCAAACATTGTATGATCCTTATT
Source organism: Acinetobacter sp. (assembly GCA_050285325.1). Taxonomy (GTDB): domain Bacteria; phylum Pseudomonadota; class Gammaproteobacteria; order Pseudomonadales; family Moraxellaceae; genus Acinetobacter. The sequence continues at coordinate 569 of JBLZXS010000143.1, read as the reverse complement.
ATTGTTGTGCTGTAGAGACAATCCAGGAAGGACTTTGCTTATCTAAAAAAGCACTCAAGCCATTTTTCGCCTCTAATCCTTGGCGTACATGAGCAATATGTTGCGCTGTTTGCAGCAGTAATTCTTCGGTTAAAACCTGTTGATCGACCAGTTGAATCAGTTGTTTGGATGCTGCCTGTGCTTCAGGGCCACCCAAGAGCAAGGCTTGAACAATTTCATCAATCTTGCTATCCAGTTCTTCAATAGCCGTGACTTCATGCACCAGACCGATTTTTTGCGCTTGCTCGGCAGTGATGCGTTCTGCAGTTAAGAAATAGCGTGAAGCCTGACGCGCACCGATGGCACGAATTACATAAGGGCTAATGGTCGATGGCGCCAGACCTAGACGGACTTCAGACGTTGCAAACTTGGCATCAGAGCTGGCGATACAAATATCGCAAGCTGAAGCCAGCCCCATACCGCCGCCAAAAGCAATGCCGTGTACCCGGGCAATGGTGGGCTGTTTTAAAGTTGCCAGACTTTGCAACATTTTCGCCAATTTCAGCGCATCAGCTTCATTTTCTGCTTGC
>JBLZXS010000142.1:168-9105 GCA_050285325.1 Acinetobacter sp. | reverse complement strand
AATCAGAGCCGCTACTTGAGAAGTAGGGGAAGTCATATCGCTCATCTTTGCTTACTCTTCGTTGAATCTGTGGCAGTGAAAAACCGTGCATGATAGCACAATTCGCTTAAAATAGTTTTGAATTGATTGGTCAAGTATCATTTAAAAATATGAATTTGATTTAGCAACTGTTCTCAATATTGGGTTAGAATTTTTTTTTTCAAGTCCGGCTAAAGGATTGCATTCAAAATATACTAGGTTTTCCGTCCGCATTTTGAATAAAATTCTACATGCTAATAAATACACAATTTTAGGGTCAAAAAACAAGAGTAAATTGAGTTTGTTATATAAAAAATTAAAAAAAACTTGACAAGATTTCCGAACAAAGATAAATAGCGCCTAGACCCATTCACTTTTTTTCACCATGAGGTAGTTTTAGTGTCTTCTACAGATTTTGAACTAGATGATAGCTTCAGTGATGATGATGTCAGCTTTGATGAAGCCTCAAGCAAAATAAGTGCTAAAGAGTCTTTAGAAAAACGTCGTCTTATTGATGATCTTCTCGCACAGCGTCGTTTAGAGCGTGAACTGAAAGATTTTGATTATGATCTGGATGACGACGACGACTTTGACGATGAGGAAGACTAAATTGTGATTTAGCATAGCCGGCTAAAATGCTATGCTAGGCGAAGTTATTTTACTGAACTTGGATTTTAAATGAGTGCTTTAGATTTAGACCTATTGAGCGAATATCTAGATGGCGACCAAAATGAACATGGTCTAGATTTTGCGGCAACTCATGGTTTTTTATGTGCAACTGCGGTTGGACCAACTTTTGATAAATGGCTCGATGAACTTTTCGATAACAATCAAAAGAAAGTTCCTGCGGAAATGCTTGCACAAGTAAAAGCATGGTTAGAAGCAATTCGTCAAAACTTAGCCAATGAAGAAGGAATCGAGTTTCCTTTTGAAATTGAAGAAGCGGATGTTGAATCAAGTCTAGGTGACTGGAGTGTAGGCTTTGTCGATGCCATGTTCTTGAACGAAGATGCATGGTTCACACCTGAACATGAAGAACAATTGGTAGATTTAACGTTACCAATGATGGTATTCAGTGGTGTAGACGACGAAGATCCACAAATGGAATCTTTCCGTCGCAATGGTCAGCTTATGGATGAAATTGCTGAAGAAATTCCAGAAAACTTAAATGAAATTTATTTGATGTATCACACACCAAACTAATTCAAACAAGTATTAAAAAAGCACCTTTTAAGGTGCTTTTTTATGCGCGAATTTTTATCATTGACAGCAGGCTTCAGAGAAAATTTATTTTTGCTTACTTAGGTAATATCGGGCATAGCCATTATAGGCGATATAAAAGATCAGCCCATTTAAAGCAATGGCACCCGTCGTCAGGAAAGAATAGCTGGCTCTCCCGGCATGACCCACTGCTATCAAAATTTCCTCAGTACGTGGATGCATAAAAATCAGGATAAACATCACAATAAAGCTCATAGTCATAGCAACGATTGTAGATCCCCAAACCAGTTTGTTTTTTTCTTCATCGTTAGGTAAGCGGTGTTCTTTTTTTACAAAATGTCTGGCACTCAGAAAGGCAGAAGCAATCAGGCCGGGCAACAGGGTAATGGCACCCAGCTTCAGAGCATAAATTAATATGCTGACCAAAAGGATCAAGGCAATACTATAAACGGCTGCAAAATATTTAAGATAATGCGACATCGTCTTAGTCTCCTGATGAGAACCTGTGATCAGGATGGACGATTTTTACGCTGATGTCTACGGTATACAATCCAGCTCAAGATCAACACCACAACAGCAATGATGATATAGCCGACTTGAGTAAAAATTTGATGCATTAAAACTTGATTTTCACCAAAATAAAAACCTACACAAGCCAAAAATGTGGTCCATATAATAGTCCCGAGGCTACTGTAGAACATGAATTTCCAGAAGGGCATATGGCTCATGCCTGCAGGAATGCTAATCAGTGAACGTACCGCAGGAATCATGCGGCCAAAGAAAACAATCCGGTGACCATAGTGCTCAAACCAGTCTAGAGATTTTTTGACATCGTTAGATTTGATAAAAAGATATTTGCCATAGCGATCCACAAAACGAAAAATACTGTCGTGATTAAACTTATAACCAACCCAGTACAGTATCGCTGCAGCAATGAGTGAACCTATGCAACCAGCGATAATCACGCCAGTTAAAAGCAATTGCCCTTGTGATGCAGAATAACCTGCAGAAGGCATAATAATTTCGGAAGGAATTGGAGGGAAAATATTGTCAAGAAACATCAAGAGGGCAATACCGAAGTAGCCCAATTGTTCCATAACGGAAATAATCCATTCAGTCAGATTCATAAGTCTATAAAAATAATAATGATATCTGAACTATCCTAAAGTGTATTGATTGCAGGGTAAAGTATAGCCAAGTAATCAGTTTGCTTATTCTTGGCTATGAACCAGTGTGTGGATATACACCTTTCTTAAGCTATACGAAAGCGCAAAAGGAATGATACTAAGCAATGCATATTCAAATAGGTTAGGTTTTAAGTGATAGGCAATAAAGATGGACAAAATAGTGCCAATAACAGCCCCCAAGATCACAATAAAAAGATGTGATTGTTGATCTAAAAGTATTTTTATTTCTTGTATTTTTTGATGATTTTTTTCACGAACATGGTGAACGCGTCTAGCATAATTCACTGAACGGCTAATAGATCTTGGCATAATTTAACTCCTTTTTCACGTTATAAATTAAATATTTCACTTTAAAAATTAATAAGTTATATGTTTTATTCTAATTTTGGTTCCAGATTATCAAATTTTTTGAGACTTAGCATGCATTAATGGTGAGACTTGGTGATTTTTTCTTATCTATTGTTTATTTTAGGTAAATAAAAAGCCCTCAAGGGAGGACTTTCTTTATATAACTTTACAAGTCAAAGCTTATAAGCGTTTACGTTTCGCTGCTGCAATTTGAGATTGACGCATACGGAAGCCAGATTTTTGTTGCTCTGTTGTTTTCTCAATACAATATTTACAAGATACGCCATGCTCATAACTTGGAAGTTCAACTTCTTCCGGAAGTAAAGGCCAGCCACATGCATGACACTTAACGTTTTGACCTTCTTCTACACCATGAGTCACTGCAGTACGGCCATCAAATACGAAACATTCACCTTCCCACATACTCTCGGAAGCCGGCGTTTCTTCTAGGTATTTTAAAATACCGCCTTTAAGGTGATAGACCTCATTAAAACCTTCTTGAAGTAATAAGGAAGTTGATTTCTCACAACGAATACCACCGGTACAGAACATCGCAATTTTCTTATCTTTATGCTGTTCAAGATTTTGTTTTACGTATTCTGGAAATTCACGGAAAGTTTCTGTTTTAGGGTCAACTGCACCCTTGAATGTACCCGCTTTATATTCGTAGTCATTCCGCGTATCAATCAAGATCACGTCATCACGTGCAATCAGGTCATTCCATTCTTTAGGATCGAGGTAGTGACCGACAAGATCACGTGGTTTAACTTCCACTCCCAAAGTCACAATCTCTTTTTTGAGCTTGATTTTCATTTTGCGGAAAGGCTTTTCATCACTATGTGATTCTTTATATTCCATAGCTTTGAAGCCTTCATTGAGCAGAAAGGCATGAATCTGATCAATCGAATCACGATCCCCAGCCACAGTACCGTTAATACCTTCACCGGCTACAATCAGAGTTCCACACAAGTTAATGCTGTTGACCAAGTCTAAAAGACGTTGTTGAAGATCGGCAGGATCTTGAACTTCTTTAAATTGATATAGTGCGGCAACAACCCAACTTGTGGTCGCTTGCTGTTCTACAGGTGCAAGCTGTTCTACAGTAGCGTTCATGGATAACTCCAAATGTATTATGATAGGACAAAATTCAAGGCGCGTATTTTAACGTGAATTGTGTGAATAAGCGAGAAAACCATAACTAAAATATGGTTTTTGGTGCAAGATGCCCATATCGGCTTTCATGAATCCAAATCATGTTTTTGAAAATATGTCCCAACCATGATTTTATAAATTTCTAAATTAAGTAGGAGTGCGTTTTGAGTACTGACCGTCGGATTGCTTCTTTGACCCCATGTGCAGGGCGTTGTTCTACGGTATTTGGTGATTCAGTCTGCCGTGGTTGCCGTCGTTTTAATCATGAAGTGATTCAGTGGAATACTTACACGCCAGAACAGCACACGGCGGTATGGAAGCGTCTGGATGCGCAACTGGATCAAATTTTAGTGCCGATGTTACCGCATGCTGATTTACGTCATGTGGAAGGCTTTGTCTTATCTAAACGGGTTCGTTTGCGTGAGGATGCTTCCAAAGGGCGGAAACTTTATCACGCGCTTAAAATCTGTGAAAAGAATAAAAATTTAGCTGAAGAAAGTGGCTTGGGTATTCAGGATAAACAGGTGAAACCACTCTGGCAGGAATTTGAACGTCGTGTGTTGGCTTTGGCGACAGCAAGTTATGATTTTGCTTTTTTACGTGCCGATGGTATTAGCCATAATTTATTACACATGATGGAAGAAGATTAAACAGATCATTTTATTTGAATTTTCAAAAAATAAAGAGTCTAAAAAGTGAATATCGCAGAATATTTATTGTACTGCATAGCTGTCATTATCATGATTGCCACACCCGGACCAGTGATGTTACTGGTTGCTAGTGCAGGGCTAAAAGACGGTTATCGCAAAGCTTTGCAGACGATATTTGGAACTAACTTTGCCTCGCTGATTTTGATTACAGTTTCCATTTTAGTTTTAAAAGGTTTTCTGGAGATAAGTGAACAGTGGTTAAACAGCATTAAAATTCTAGGCTGTATATATATTGGTTATTTGGGTTTTCAAATTTTAAGGGAAATTTCCTTATCTGAAGGAGAAGAATCACCGCCGCAATTAAAATCATTAGAAGGTGGCTTTAAACAGGGAGTCTGGGTCGGTATTTCCAATCCTAAAGATATTCTTTTCTTTGCTGCATTTTTCCCGCAGTTTGTACAGATCACTCCTGATTTAGATATTAGTCTAGGGATTCTAATTTTGACTTGGGTTATTCTAGATTTTGCCACTTTATCATTGGTTTATTTAAGTTTTAATCGCTTATCTCAGTCTAAAATTTACACTCAATTACTGGGGGTGTGTGGTGCAATGCTGATTTTAATAGCGGGATATGGTCTGTATTCCACCTTGTTCTAAATATTCTGAATCATAAAAAGCCCCTAAAGTCGGGGCTTTTATTTTTTTAATCTTAAAGATTATGCGCTAAGCGATATTGCACAATTTCTTCAATGGTAATCACAGTTAAATGATGGGCTTGTGCATACGCCAGAACTTGAATGCCAGATGCCATACTGCCATCTGGATTAGTCAATTCACATAAAACACCAGCAGGTTTTAAACCGGCTAAACGTGCGAGGTCAATCGTGCCTTCAGTATGACCACGACGGGTGAGTACACCGCCATCTCGGGCACGTAAAGGGAAAACATGGCCTGGACGGTTTAAGTCGCTTGCGATAGCGCCATCTTTAATGGCCGCTTTCACTGTGGTGGTTCGGTCTTTGGCGGAAACACCAGTCGTTACACCGGTTGCTGCTTCAATGGTTACGGTAAATGCGGTTTTAAACTGACTAGAGTTGTCAGCCACCATGGGTGGAAGTTCTAAATGATTGGCCAATTCATCGGTTAAGCATAAGCAGACAATGCCTGAACCATCACGAATCATGCGGGCCATGGTTTCAACCGTTAGAGTTTCTGCGGCAACAATCAAATCGGCTTCATTTTCGCGGTCGAAGTCATCCATGACCAAAACTGGTTTGCCTTGGCGGATATCTTCTAATGCTTTTTGGAGTCGTTGTTCAGCTGGGGGAAGGGCTGAAAAGAAAATTTCGGGTTGAATCAAACTAGACATTGAAACGCTCTCGTAAAATAAAAATACGGTTGAACATTTCAGGACTGATGCAGAAATGGGGTCGCAGCGATATATTAAATATAAATATCGGTTACGTCGTCTTCTTTCATCCGGACTATACCGTCGGCTTTGGTTTTTCACCAAATCTGCGAGTCAATCTTTTAATAAAAATTGACAGGCTCGTGGGCTGATTAAACTTATCATTTTAGCTAAGTTTAACTTACCACCGGTGGGGAATTGCGCCCCGCCCTGAAGCGATGTGAAATTATTATAGACCTGTTTTTAATTGAGGGCGCAGCTTTCTATAGATCAATCAGTCATATCGTTAGTAATTATTTGAATAATAAAGTTAAAATCAACAGACAATAAAAAAGCCCGCATATGGCGAGCTTTTAATATCTTTAAATTTAAGCCACTTGAACAGGAATACAATTCGCAGTGTGATTGACCGTGTTATCTGGGTTGGCATATACAAGACGTGGTTTGTGTGCATTCGCTTCAGCTTCAGTGAAATCACCAAAGGTTGCAATAATTACTAAATCACCGACGTCAGCTTGATGTGCAGCACCACCATTGACAGAAATAATACCTGAATGATCTTCACCACGAATCGCATAAGTGGCGAAGCGTTTACCATTCGTGACGTTCCATACGTGGATTTCTTCATATTCACGAATACCTGCTAAATCCATGAGTACGCCATCAATTGCACATGAACCTTCGTAGTGAAGTTCTGCATGAGTAACTTGAGCACGGTGAATTTTGCATTTTAATAAACGAGATAGCATGGCTGGCGTCTCCTTAGTCGAGCTAAGATTTTATCTTATGGTTAAATCAAAACACTTCTTACTGGATCAGTAATCCGCAGAAAACGCATTTTGCTCCGAAATAAGCAACATGGCAAGAAGGATTGTTCAACAATTTGTGGATTGATCAGTTTGGTTTATAAGCATTGATTTGATTCATGGCTTGCTGTGTGTCACCGTTTACCAGCAGTTTAATGCGAGATAAAGCGTGCGCAATGGCATCATCCATTAAATTTTGTTCGCTGCTTGGTGCTTTGCTGAGTACATGTCCAGATACACGTTCTTTTGAACCAGGATGACCAATACCAATACGTAGACGATGGAAATTAGGACCTGTATGTGGAACGATATCGCGTAAACCGTTATGACCACCGTGACCACCGCCTGTTTTTAGGCGAATTACACCGGGATTCATATCCAGTTCATCATGCGCAATCAGCATTGCTTCCGGGGCAACTTGATAGAATTTTGCGAAGGGCACAACACTTTTGCCAGAGGCATTCATAAAGGTTGTCGGTAAAAGCAGACGAACGTCTTGACCTTCAATATTACCGCGACCGCTGATTCCGTAGAATTTAGGATCGGATTTTAGGGAAATGCCATATTGTTCTGCAAGCCGTTCAACGAACCAGGCACCTGCATTATGGCGGGTTTGGGCGTATTCCTTACCAGGATTGCCCAAACCAACAATTAGCGAAAGATTTGACACTAATTATACCATTAACACTTATGCGCGTTTAAAGTCAGCGTGCATAGGCGTGTTTTTAGATGGGTGACGTTGTAAAGCTTGGATTTTAACGCTTTCAACTTTGTCGCCCACTTGAATTTCAATTACTTCTTCAAAGAAAGCATTGTTTTCAAGTGCTTTAACAAGCTGACGAAGAGATAAAGTAACTGTTACAGGAGCAGCTTCACCACCATAGATGATTGCTGGAACTAAAGCTTCACGACGAAGGCGGCGGCTCGCACCTTTCCCTTGTACTGATTCTTCACGTGCTTCTGCGTTTAATACGAAGTTTGCCATGATAGACATCCTCAATTTGAGTTTTAAATTAAACTAGATCTGCGACCAATCTAGCGATAGAAAGCCCCACCATAAGGCAGGGCTTTGAATTTTTGCGCTGTTATTATAGATAACTATCAAACATTGCGCTAATAGATTCTTCGTTGTTAATACGACGAATTGTTTCAGCAACCATGCTGGCTACTGAAACTTGGCGAATCTTACCAAGTTCTAATGCTTCTTGAGAAAGAGGAATAGTATCTGTTACGACAAGTTCGTCGAGTACAGAATTTTTCAAATTCTCAAGGGCTTTACCAGAAAGTACAGGGTGAGTTGCATAGGCAACCACACGGCGAGCACCAAATTGTTTCAGCGCATCAGCAGCTTTACACAAAGTACCCGCTGTATCCACCATGTCATCCACGATTACGCAGTCACGATCTTTAACATCACCAATCAAATGCATCACTTGTGATTCATTTGCTTTTTGACGACGTTTATCAATGATAGCAAGATCGATATCACCCATTTGCTTAGCTACAGCACGTGCACGCACTACACCACCAACGTCTGGAGAAACAACCATAAGATTATGGTGTTGCTGTTGACGAAGATCAGCAAGTAACGCAGGAGTACCGTAGATATTGTCTACAGGGATGTCGAAGAAACCTTGAATCTGGTCAGCATGAAGGTCGATCATCACAACGCGGTCAATACCCACAGTTGTTAGCATATCTGCTACAACTTTTGCAGTAATTGGCACACGGCTTGAACGTGGACGACGGTCTTGACGAGCATATCCGAAGTAAGGAATGACAGCAGTAATACGACCTGCGCTTGCACGACGTAAAGCATCGGCCATAACGAGGACTTCCATCAGGTTGTCATTCGTTGGCGCACAAGTAGGCTGTACGAGAAATACGTCTTTACCACGAACATTTTCAGTAATTTCGACAGCGATTTCACCGTCAGAGAAATGACCTACAGATGCTGCACCTAAAGGAATGTGCAGGTGGCTTACGACTTTTTGGGCGAATTGTGGATGTGCAGTTCCACTAAAAACGACAAGATTGGGCATGAAGCACCCTTGGCGGTTGGAATGTTTGAAAATAGATGGCAGGGGCGGCTGGATTCGAACCAACGGATGCCGAGATCAAAACCCGGTGCCTTACCACTTGGCGAC
>JBLZXS010000142.1:0-138 GCA_050285325.1 Acinetobacter sp. | reverse complement strand
GCTGTTCTATGTCAAGGTAAATTAACAAATGAACATGCAAACTTTGTTCTGTCTTTTTTGAGAAAATGGCAGGGGTAGCTGGATTCGAACCAACGGATGCCGAGATCAAAACCCGGTGCCTTACCACTTGGCGATACC
>JBLZXS010000141.1:0-2630 GCA_050285325.1 Acinetobacter sp. | reverse complement strand
AAATAAGATGCCGATGCCTAAGTCAAAACCATCCAATACCACATAAATCAGTACACCAACGGCAATAATTACAATCCAGATAAAAGATAAATCAATCATTTGTCATTCTCCTGGTGATTGTCGAGAGGCGGACCATCCAGCTCTTCATCCGTACTGCCCAATGGACGATGCGAGGCTTGAATGACCTTTTCTTCACTGTGTGGTACTGAATGAACAAATTCCGGACCTTTATGCATAATTCGCAACATGTAATAAATGCCGATCCCAAAGACCACGCAATACACCACTACAAAAATAATCAGGGTTAATCCGACCTGTTCTGCCGATACTGGGGATAACGCATCTTTAGTGCGCATCACGCCATAAACGACCCAAGGCTGACGTCCTACTTCCGTGGTAAACCAGCCCGCCAACATTGCGATAAAGCCGGAGGGTCCCATAATCAGTGCAAAACGATGAAACCCTGGACTTTCATAGAACCGGCCAGTTTTTCTGAGCCACAAACCGATTAGGGCTAATAACAGCATCAACACGCCCAGACCGACCATGATCCGAAAGCTCCAAAACACAATGGTTGAATTTGGCCGGTCTTCAGGTGCAAATTCTTTCAAGCCTTGAACTTTGCCCTGCATGGAATGGGTTAAAATCAGGCTCCCCACATTTGGAATACCTATCGCATATTTGGTTTCTTCTGCCTGCATATCTGGAATACCAAATAAGTATAAAGGCATGCCTTCATCATGATTAGTTTCCCAGTGCCCTTCTATTGCAGCGATTTTTGCCGGTTGATACTTTAAGGTATTGATGCCATGCATATCTCCAATCAGAACCTGCAAAGGTGTAAGAACCAACATCATCCATAAGGCCATGGAAAAAGAGGTTTTGACCATAGCATCGCGGCGACCTTTGAGTAAGTGCCACGCTGCTGTGCTGGCCACCAGCAAGGCCGACACCAAGAATGCAGCCATGGCCATATGCGCCAAGCGATATGGAAAAGAGGGATTAAACACAATCGCCAGCCAGTCCTGCGGCACGATAATGCCATTTTCAATACTGAAACCTTGTGGCGTCTGCATCCAGCTGTTTGAAGATAGAATCCAGAACATGGAAATACAGGTTCCCACTGCTACCATGACTGTTGCAAAGAAATGTGCCTTGGGACCGACACGTCCCCAGCCAAACAGCATAATGCCAAGGAAACCGGCTTCCAAGAAGAAGGCACTCAGCACTTCATAAGCCAAAAGTGGCCCGGTTACACTGCCTGAAACCCGGGAAAATTCACTCCAGTTGGTTCCGAACTGGTAACTCATGACCACGCCAGAGACCACGCCCATACCAAAGGCAATGGCAAATATTTTGACCCAAAACTTAAACAGGTCCTGATATACCGGATTTTGAGTTCTGAGCCAGCGCCACTCTAAAACAGCGAGGAAGCTCGCTAGACCAATCGAAATTGCAGGAAAAATAATATGAAACGATACAGTGAAAGCAAATTGAATTCGTGCCAGTTCAAGTGCGGTTAATCCTAGATTCATAACATCACCTTTTTTAATTCGTTGATGTGGTGATTGAGCACGCAGATACACCGTCGCGCTATTTTTTTGTTTTGACCTGTTTCAGGATACCCTCGAAACTTCATTGAAGTATGTTGATTTATTATTTCAACATCATTTAAAAAAACTAAAATTTGAGCAAAAGCTGTCTGTTTCCTCATATGTTGAGGAAAGAAATGAATATTCATACTGATCTCGATAAAATGGTTGGTCAGTTGCATGTCTAAAACATGGAATGCAATGTTCTATAGAGATAAAGGCGGAGCTCGACCCTGCGGCATTAAAAATAACCGGTGCAGTTCGAAATAGAAATGCTTAAAGGGCTGTGCTAATACGGAGACAGGCAACTGAATTCGATCTATTACTGTCTGAATAGCAAAATCAGAGCTCACAACCAAGTCAGCATAGACCTTACAATACTGACATTGATGATTATGTCTATCGTTTACCTTGTCAGGCTCATAGGAAAAATAGCGATGCAGGACATTCAAATGATGTTCTGATGCATAACCTGTGTGAAAAGAACCGACATGATGAGATGAAGCTACGATTGAATGGCTAATCATGAATAAGCAGACCGGATCAATCTTATATTTTTCCGCTAACAATGGCTGTAGATATACTACAATCTGTAAAAGCACTGTTGCAAAAGCACGCTGTAACCCATTCTGTAGAAACAAAATTCAATCCCAAACATCTATGCACTGAACGATTCACTAGAAAGCGTTTGAACCTATACTTTAAATTCCAAGAAATTCAATTAACTTTCTCCTGTACTCACTACAGTTTATAAAAAAGCATTTTAAAAGTGGTCTGAATTCATTTATGTGAGGGGTCTTTTTTTGCCTATAAATCCTGCTTTCAGCTTGCTTAATACTTGAACAACCGTTTAAAGAGGCGTAAAGTTCAATTAATTTAGTTACCCTAGCTAACTATTATGTCTCCCCAACTTAAATTCCGTGCTTCATTATTACGCTGTGCGCGTCTGATGAGTGATGAAATCAATACCATTTTACTGCCCTATCAATTGAATTATTCCTTATGGCAAGTGCTGTATGTGATTCAGTTAAAACAGGG
>JBLZXS010000140.1:0-6207 GCA_050285325.1 Acinetobacter sp. | reverse complement strand
CAGGAGGATGATGCCCCGATTGTGCGACTGATTAATGCACTTTTGTCTGAAGCCATTCGTGTCGGTGCATCCGATATTCATATCGAATCCTTTGAAAAAAAATTATCGGTACGTTTACGTGTCGATGGTCAGCTGCGTGAAATTGTCCAGCCACGCCGTGAACTGGCACCGCTGTTGGTGTCGCGGATCAAAGTCATGGCCAAACTGGATATTGCTGAAAAGCGCGTTCCGCAAGATGGCCGTATTTCGTTACGCCTTGCCGGACGTGAAGTAGATGTGCGTGTTTCGACGCTGCCTTCATCGCATGGTGAACGGGTGGTAATGCGTTTGCTGGACAAACAGGCCGGACGTTTGAATATGACCCATTTGGGTTTGATGCAGCCCGACTATGAACGCTTAACCCATCTGGTACATCGTCCACACGGCATTATTCTGGTGACCGGGCCAACCGGTTCGGGTAAAACCACGACTTTATATGCAGCCTTATCCGACCTGAATGATGGTTCAAAAAATATTTTAACGGCAGAAGATCCGATTGAATATCAGCTGGAAGGCATTGGACAAACTCAGGTCAATACCAAAGTGGACATGACCTTTGCCCGTGCTTTAAAAGCCATGTTGCGTCAGGATCCGGATGTGGTGATGGTCGGTGAGATTCGTGATCTGGAAACTGCCGAAATTGCGGTTCAGGCATCGCTTACAGGTCACTTGGTTCTATCTACACTGCATACCAATACGGCAATTGGTGCAGTCACCCGTTTAAAAGATATGGGGATTGAACCTTTCTTGCTGGCCAGTTCTCTAATTGGTGTGATTGCCCAGCGTCTAGTACGAACCTTATGTCCACGCTGTGCCACATGGCATGACGCAGATACTTTTGAAACCGAAATTTTCAAGCATTTACAAACCGATACTGCTCTAAAATTACCGCAACCGAAAGGCTGTGATCACTGCTCACATACCGGTTTCATGGGGCGTACTGCAATTTATGAAATTGTACCTGTCGATGAACCGATGCGCCGTCTGATTCATGGCAATGCGGCCGAATATGAACTGGAAAGCTATGCACGTAAACAGTCGGGTTCAATCCGTGATGATGGTTTACGCAAAGTATTGGCAGGAAAAACGACTCTGGAAGAAGTATTGCGTGTCACCAATGAAGCAGTAGATTAACGCGAAATACTTTTTCCTTTAACTCTTATATTAATTGTCGGGCTTACCAAAGTCCGGCAATTTTTTTCATCAATTGGGCGCGAAATGGCGCAGTCGGGTTGCCTGCATTACGCCGGGTTTCATTTTCATAAAATTTTTGCCAGGTCTGAATCATTTCTAAAGTGACCGCTTGGCTTTTGAGTTTTTCCACATCTGTTTGGGTAATGTTATTTAAGCGTGCTTCTGCACCATCGGGACCTGTTCCCCAGCCAATAATTCCTTGACCAAATTCGGGTAATTTCATGTTATTTGGCGTAGGTGGAATTTCCAGTCGCTGAATATTAGGATTCACTAGAGATTTGACCGTGGGGCGAATTTTTTCAGAAAGAATAATCTCTGCAAAAGATGCGCTAGCAGTAGAAAGAAGGAGAGTGGTAATGAGGAAATATTTAAACATGAAGAAAACCAATTATTGCAAATAAGAATCATTATATATTTTAAGCTGAGTTTTTTATATTTTTTAATTATGAATTGAGGGATAAATCCTATCCTAAAATGATCAGTTCGATTTTAGGATAGAACTAGATTTTGCTTAGGTAATCACATTGCGGGTTACATCAATATTGCCACGTGTCGCGTTGGAATAAGGGCAAACAATATGCGCGGCATCGACCAGCTTTTGTGCTTCTGCCTGATCCATGCCTTCTAAATGAATATTCAAGGTCACTTCAATCCCAAATCCAGTTGGGATGGGGCCAATTCCAACTTCACCTTCAATATAGGCATCTTTGCTGATATTGAGTTTATCGCGGTTGGCGACAAATTTCATGGCACCGAGGAAACAGGCTGAATAACCTGCTGCAAAAAGTTGTTCGGGATTGGTACCTCCACCCGCGCCGCCCATTTCCTTAGGCACCGCTAATTTTACATCTAAAATTTCATCTGATGAGGTTGCACGTCCATCCCGTCCACCGGTTGCTTTGGCTTTTGCTGTATAGACCGCTTTTTCTAAAGACATTTTTATAATCTCTGTAACTTTTATCGGAGTTGTTATCGTGTGGGATTTTGATGAAAGAATAAGCAGTGATTTTGTAATTTTTGTAGAGTAAAAATTTCGATATAAAACGAATAGAATTAGAAACTCATGATTTTACGATGTTGAATTAAAGGCATGGATGCACGGACAGCATCTTGTTCAGCTAAGTCAAAAGGAACAGTAATTAGACTTGCGCCTTCGCTATTCACGATATCTAAAATTTGTCCACGACTATTGCTTGCAGCTGCATGCCCCCAGGTTTGACGTTTTTCACCATGCCAGCCTTGTTGAGCTGCACCTAAAACATGGCACTGGCTATCCATGGCACGAGCTTGAAGCAGTAATTGCCAATGCATTTGACCGGTAGTGTAGGTAAAGGCAGCAGGCGCAGTCAGTATATCTGCACCTTGAGTGCGTAAAGTTAAAGCCAGTTCAGGAAAGCGTAAGTCATAGCACACCATCAGGCCAATATTGCCGAAGGGTGTTTTTGCAACAACTACATCTGTACCGGGTTCAAAGAATCTGGATTCCTGATAACCACCGACAGCATCCCCCACTTGAACATCAAACAAATGAATTTTGTCATAACGTGCTTCGGTGCCTTCAGGACTAATACATAAACTGACCGTACGGACACGACCATCACTGATAACAGAACCATCTGGACGGAACGGGCATGGGAGAGTGCCAGCTACCATCCAGATTTGATACTGATGAGCAAGTTTTTCCAGACGCTGTTGAATGGCTTCAAACTGCATTGCTGTTTCACGTTGCTTTCCACCGGCAAAACAGACAAAGTTTTCCGGAAAAACAATCAGCTCTGCACCATCCGCTTTACTTTGTTGTACTAACGACTCGATCACGATGAAATTGGCTTCAATATCATCTTGGGAATTCATTTGTACAACAGAGAGTAAAGTCATGAGATGGCTCTAAGATAATAATTTTTATACGTTTTGTTTAGACACTTGTTCTATATTGTCTTGCTCTTTTTGCAGCTGCTTCACCAACGGCTCGAACATATTTTGGTTGCTTTCATTCAGCTTCATCAGGGTTTTATGCGCATCTAACACTGTGGTTAACATGGCATTATGGCTAATGTGTTCTTCCATTAATTCAAGCGTACATACTTTTGGATCGCCACAGTAATTCAGGATCACAAATACTTGCCCCAAGCCCATGCTATTGGCCAAGGTCGTAATATCTGGATTGGTGGATAACATGACGGCTTGGATTTGGTGAATCTGCTTCAACTTTAAACCAAGCTTGGCAAGTATGCCTAAAACAGTGCTGTCAATGAATGTAGTTTGGGTTAAATCTACGATTGCCCCAACGACATTCGATTGCTGTTCAATTTTACTAAGGAGTTTGTCTAGACTAATACAAGATTGGGCACGCACTTCGCCAATAAGCTTAAAAATATGCGTTCCATTCAAGCTTGCATATTCAACATGACCTGTTGACATATAAATGCCATTTGCAGAGAAGGATTCTAAAATTATCACATAGGGCTACTACAGACTCAAGTAGTCTAGGGTCGTATATAGCTTAGTTGAAAGTTAACGTATTGATTATATGATTAATTCATTCGGCGTAAACTTAAGATCGCAATATCGTCTGCAACATGCTCAGGAGCTTGGAAGGACTGATTCTGCAAATGGAAGACCAATTTTTCAAACTGTTCATTCAGTCCGCCATCAAAAGGCTCCAGTGCACCATCTGAGCAAATAATAAACCGGGCATTCCGATTCAACACACATTCAAACTCTTCAACTTCAAGGTCTTCAGTGAGTCCCAAAGGGAAACTGCTGGTATTCAAAATTCGCGGTGGCTGGTTCGGTTCAAAGATGATCGCAGGAGGGTAATGTCCTGCACTGGACCAACGTAATTGATGGGTTTCTAGATTTAAAACACCCGCAATCATCGTAATATGTTTTTCGATATTTTCTTGAACCAGCATGCCATTGAGTTTCTTAATCAACTCACGCGGGGTTTTAGAACGGCCATGAAAGGCGGCCATCCAAGACGTTAGCAAGCTGCTGGTGACACCATGTCCGGAAACATCGGCCAGATAAAACATAATTTCTTTATCGCTAATTTTCCAGTAATCGTACCAATCGCCCGACAAATAGGCCGAAGGTTGAAACAATGTTTCAACTTGATAATTCATCAGCTCAATGGGGTTGGGAAGAAGGCACTGTTGCAAATAAGCAGCCGAAGGAAGGTCACGACTATCCTGATTACGTTTGTATTGTGCATCAATTTTAAGTAATGAGTCTTCCGGATTAACAGGTAACTTATTCCAAATCCAGCCCGCTAAAGCACCCAGTTCCCAAGCTTGGGCTAAAGGGGTGCCTTCATTTTCAAAAGCCAGCACAATTGTGGGGAGGGACCATTGATAAGTCAGATAGTCTTGTACATCCGCAATCGCTAAAATTGTGGGATCATACAAATCAATATCATCTATGTGAATCATTTGCACACCCGGAAGCGTACTTAGAACCTGATCTAAATAAGGAATATTGCGAGTCGGTTGAATGAAATACATAAAGAAATTGTATGTTCCTTGGGGTAATAACGAATAGCTTTACTATAACAATCTAATCATCAGCAGAGAAAGATGCTCTGCTGATTATATGTTAATAAATAAAAAGACTTATTTGGTTGTTGGATCTACATCTTCTTGTGGCACTTCATCTTCAGGGGTGTCTAGATCATCTTCAATGAACATGGTTTCAGGTTCGAGTCCTTGCTTTTCAGCAATAGCAAAATTTTTACGTTGCAGATAAATATCACGAATTGCCGCATATTTATCTCCTTGCAAAACATCTTCTATATCTAATAGTTGCGAACGGGCGTCAATACCACGTAAAGATTGTTCTGCCCAGTACAGCCCATCATGATCTTCCAGAATATATTTCTGTGGACGAGCTTGACCGTCAACCGCTAAACCAACCGTATCACGGAAGGTGCTTGGTCCGAAAATAGGGAGTACTACATAAGGTCCGGAAGGAATGCCGTAATAACCTAAGGTTGTACCGAAGTTTTCATCTTCAGCCGATAAACCAATACGTCGAGCCGGATCAGCCAAGCCTAAGGTAGTAAGGGTATTTATGGTAAATCGTCCTAAAGTTTCTGCCGCACGAAGTGGTCGTCCTTGAATCAGCTGATTGACTGCATTCCAAGGTTCACCTAAATTTTTGCGGAATAGACGATATGATCCACGTACATCATTAGGAAGCTTTTCTTTATATTGAACGGCCAGAGGGCGGGCAAAATTGCGGTCTATAGCATCATTAAAAGCAAAGACTTGTCTGTTTAAAGGTTGCAAAGGATCTTTTTGATTTTCTGGTTGAGTAGCATTGGCATTTACTTTCAAATCTTTGGCGGTAACATTTTTTAATTCTTTTAAGGCTTCAAGACGGGGATGCTGAACGGTTCGAACTTGTTGGGTAGAAGACTCTGAATCTGTTGAAATCGAAGATTCGGAATTTTCAAGTGAATCATTTGCAAATACCGGGGCAATTAATCCAAAAGATAAAATGCTGGCCCAAACAGAATGAAAGTGACGCATAAAAAATCCTAGAGCTTTTTAATAAGCCGATGCTTAAAGCTAAATACGTAATAAAAATATATTAACAGGTCTTTGACTGTGCGTATTAAAACAAATTTGATCAAAATGTGTAGGAAAAAAAGATAAAATGTTTAAAAAATACCCAAGTGATTGTGGGAATCAAAAAAAGGGGTTGCATCCCTAAATATTTCACCTATAATGCACATCCATCGGCGGTGATGTTGATTAAAACTTGTTGAGAAACAAGGATTTAGCCTAAAGGGTTAAAATCTGGAAGTCTTGAAGAAGTTTAAAAATAATCAACAAAACTGGTTGACTTTCTTTAGATAGAGAGTAATATAGCCGACCTAGCTTGCTGCTGACGAAGTAGCAAGAAGATCATTAAGAGATTATGAAGAACAACTTGTGTGGATTTTTACCGGTTGATCGATCGAAATTATTTTCA
>JBLZXS010000139.1:0-16098 GCA_050285325.1 Acinetobacter sp. | reverse complement strand
CGGATTACCAAATAATGGGGTACGACCCTGTCCACTCACATTATAAATACCATTAGTTAAGCGTTCTAAACGTGGTGCTTTGTAACCCTCTGAATAGCCACCTTTGAGTGTCCAATTGTCATTGGTATTCCAGACTAAATAAGCACGGGGCGTCCAAAAATCGCCAAAGGTACTATTATCGTCGAAACGTAACCCCAGAGTTAAAGCTAAGCTGTCTGTTAATGCCCAGGTATCTTCTGCAAATAAACCTAACTGATCAAATGAAACTTCTTTATTAACACGTAAGCCATCTTTGATGCTCGCGTCCCACCATTGACCGCCCAGCGTAACACTGTGTCCATCAAAATGTTGTGTGGTAAATTTTGTATCAAAAATTGTATCTTCACTTTCTAAAAGACGCGGGGTTACCACAGTTGAGCCACCTTGCGCTCGGGAAGGAATTAATCGTCCAATTGTTTCTGTCTGAGTGTTGCTAACACTTGATTCCAGTGTTCCTAGGCTGTTGCGCCAAGTATGAGCAAGAATCATTTTTTCACGATTATATTCTTGTGAAGAGTTATAGCCCCCATTTGCACCTAAAGTACCGAGCTGTCCTTTACTGTTGTCATACCATTGCTCAGTCTGTTCATATTCTGCAGAAATATCATGATGATCCGTTGGGGTCAAAGTAAGACGAACCCCCATAGTTTCCAAATCAGACTTTGTCGGACTATGACCTTGAGATAATTCAGTATCTGAATTGGCATCTGGAGTTAAATGTGATTGGTCTCGTTCAGCTTTACGTCCACGCAGTTGAATACCCAGTAAGTTTTGAATTAAAGGACCAGATACGAAAGCATCTACAGCACGTTGATTGCCGAAGTCAGAGTAATTAGGGTTAAGCGTCCCTTCTAGAGTGACAGCACCTGTCCATTCAGGTGAAACTTTTTTAGTAATAATATTGATTACACCACCAATAGCATCGGAACCATAAAGCGTAGATGCAGGGCCACGAATCACTTCAATTCGTTCAATTGCTGAAATTGGAGGTATAAAACTGTTATTGGATTCACCAAAGCCATTTGGGGCGATATCACCTGTACTATTTTGACGGCGTCCATCAATTAAAACGAGTGTATATTCTGAATCCATACCACGAATACGAATATTTAGCCCGCCAGTTTTACCTGCGGTAGGGCTAATGTCGACACCTTCCACATCCACCAAAGCATCTGCAATGGAATTAATTCTTTTATTTTTAAAATCTTCTGCAGTAATCACTGTAATAGAAGCAGGCGCATCTTTTATTTTTTGTTCATAGCCCGTAGCTGAAACCACAATTGTTGAAAGTTGATGGGGAGCAGATGCGGTTTCAGTATTTGCAAAAATAGAAGTAGACGTAATTCCTAGAATAGCAAGACTAAGCGGACGAAGGTTGAACTGACTCATAAAATAGAATTCCAAAGATGGACGAGATAAATAATTGAAAATAAATAAAATAAAAAACGAACACGGTAATATTAATGATAAGGCTTATCATTTGCAATAAAAAACAAACAAAAGTGGCGAGAAAAAGTAACGATAGGAGGCTTTTTTTATAAAAATTTAAATTTAATTGTAGAACAGCATAAAATTAGTGGTTAACTCATCCTCCTTTGTATATCTTCCAATGTTGTCATATAATGTGGCACTTTAAAAAATTGCAATTACTATTTCTATATCGAGGAAGCCATGCAAGTAACTTCTGAAGCGGTTTCGGGCGTTGCCCGTCGTTTAAATGTATCTGTACCGACGAGCCGTATTAACGAGCAGTTTGAAGCTCGCTTGAAACGCACTGCCAAAACTGTGAAGATCAACGGCTTCCGTCCAGGTAAAGTACCTGTAAACGTTGTTCGTCGTGAATACGGTGCTGGTATCTATCAAGAAGTTGTAAACGACATCATTCGTGACACAGTATTCGAAGCGATCCAACAAGAAAAAATCAATGCTGTTGGTATGCCAAACATTGAAAAAACTGAAATGAAAGATGATGCTTTAGTTTATGAAGCAACTGTAGAAGTTTATCCAGAAGTTGAAGTTAAGTTCGAAGGTTTAGAAGTTGAACGTAAAACAACTTCAGTTGACGACAAAGATGTTGAGAAGATGATTGAAAATCTTCAAAAACAACGCGCTTCATGGGTTGAAACTAAAGGCATGGCTAAAAAAGACATGCAAGTAACTTTCGACTTTGAAGGTACTGTTGATGGCGAGAAGTTTGAAGGCGGCGCTGCTGAAGACTTTAAACTCGTTCTTGGTTCTGGTCGTATGATCCCTGGCTTCGAAGACGGTATCGTTGGTATGAAGAAAGGCGAAGAGAAAGTTATCGATGTAACTTTCCCTGAAGACTACCAAGCTGAAAACCTTGCTGGTAAAGCTGCTCAATTCAAAATCACTGTTAAGCTTGTTGAAAAACAAAAACTTCCAGAAGTTGATGCTGAATTCTTAAAAATCTTCGGTCTAACTGAAGAAGAAGGCGTTGAAAAACTGAAAGCTGACGTGCGTAAAAACATGGAACGTGAAGTGAAAAACGGTCTTCGTAACCAAGTGAAAGGTGCAACTTTTGATGCGCTTGTAGCTGCAAACGAAGTAGAACTTCCAGAAGCAATGGTTGCTCAAGAAATTGACCGTCAACGTCAACAAATGATCCAACAATTCACTCAACAGTTTGGTGCTCAAGGCGCTAAAGCGTTTGATTCAAGCATGCTTCCAGATGACCTATTCAAAGAGCAAGCTGAAAAATCAGTTAAACTTGGCGTATTAGTCAGCAAAGTATTAGCTGATGCTAAAATTGAAGTTGATGCTGCACGTGTTGATGCTTACATCGAAGACATGGCTTCTTCTTACGAAGATCCTAAAGAAGTAATTGAATACTTCAACAACGATAAACAGCAACGTGCTCAAATCGAAGCTGTTATTCTAGAAGACCAAGTTGTAGATCACATCTTAGCTTCTGCTAAAGTAACTGATACGACTGTGAGCTATGAAGACTTATTGAAAGAGCAACAAGCTCGTCAACAAGGCTAATTTCTAGCTTTCAAAAAAAGGCGCATTAAGCGCCTTTTTTTATCGAAATTTGCCCCCAAATAAGTTGTCCTGATTTCACAATGCTTATGAAAAAAATATCTGTTATTTAATTGGGAATCTTTTGCAATTTCGACAAATATCCCTCATATTGTGAATTATGGGTTGAGTCAGAAAAATTTAGGAATAAATAACGTATGTATGTTCCAACAATTGAAAACGCACTAGTGCCAATGGTGGTAGAACAGTCATCTCGTGGCGAGCGTTCTTTTGATATTTATTCACGCCTTTTGCGTGAACGTGTGATTTTTTTAACCGGTGAAGTTGAAGACAACATGGCAAATTTGATTGTTGCCCAAATGTTGTTCTTAGAAGCAGAAAACCCAGATAAAGATATTCATTTATATATCAACTCACCAGGCGGTTCGGTTACTGCAGGTATGGCGATTTACGATACCATGCAATTTATTAAACCTGATGTTGTGACTTACTGCATGGGGCAAGCAGCATCGATGGGTGCATTCCTGCTTAATGCCGGTGCTAAAGGCAAACGTTACTGTCTTGAAAATGCCCGTGTCATGATTCACCAACCACTCGGTGGTTTCCGTGGTCAGGCATCTGACATTGAAATTCATGCACGTGAAATTCTATTCATCAAAGAACGTTTAAATCGTTTAATGGCAGAGCATAGTGGTCAAGACTACGAAACTGTTGCTCGAGATACTGACCGTGACAATTTTATGACAGCGCAAGCTGCGAAAGAATACGGTCTTGTGGACGAAGTTTTATCTAAACGCCCATAAGTTTTAAAGAATTAATTATTGGAGTGAATATGTCCGAACATCCTCAAGGACAAAAGCATTGTTCATTTTGCGGTAAAACGCAGTCTGAAGTCGGGAAACTGATTGCAGGTGAAGACGCTTACATCTGTAATGAGTGTGTGGACGTATGCTTAGATTTAGTCCAGACCAGTCAACAAGTTGAATCGAGTGATTGGGCCACTAAACCTTTGCCAAAACCACATGAAATTCGTGCTGCCTTGGATCAATATGTTATTGGTCAAGATGTTGCGAAGAAAACGCTTTCAGTTGCGGTATATAACCACTACAAACGCTTGAAGGTCACCAATTCAGGTCATAAGACTGATGATGCGGTAGAACTTGCGAAAAGTAATATTTTACTGGTTGGACCGACAGGTTCAGGTAAAACGCTGCTTGCACAAACGCTTGCACGTCTTCTTGATGTTCCATTTGCCATGGCAGATGCAACAACTTTAACCGAAGCCGGTTATGTGGGTGAAGACGTTGAAAACATCGTACAAAAACTTCTTCAAAAAGCGGATTACGATGTAGAGAAAGCGCAAAAAGGGATTATCTATATCGATGAAATCGACAAGATCACCCGCAAGTCTGAAAATCCATCGATTACCCGTGATGTATCGGGTGAAGGTGTTCAGCAAGCCTTATTGAAAATGATCGAAGGTACGGTTGCTTCAATTCCACCACAAGGTGGTCGTAAGCATCCGCAACAAGAGTTTATTCAAATTGATACTTCGAATATCTTGTTCATTTGTGGCGGTGCCTTCTCGGGACTTGAGAAAATCGTCCAACAACGTCAAGAAAAAGGCGGTATAGGTTTTACTGCAGATGTGAAGAAAAAAGACGAAACCAAGAAATTGTCTGATTTATTCCGTCAAGTAGAAGCCAATGACTTGGTGAAATTTGGTTTAATTCCGGAATTCATTGGCCGTTTACCAGTGATTGCAACTTTGGAAGAGTTGGATGAAGAAGCATTAATGCAGATTCTGACTGAGCCGAAGAATGCCTTAACCCGCCAGTACCAGTATTTATTCGGTATGGAAAATGTTGATCTGGTATTTGAAGATTCTGCATTGCGCGCTGTGGCTAAAAAAGCATTAGAACGTAATACAGGGGCACGTGGTCTGCGTTCAATCCTGGAAAATTCTTTACTTGAAACCATGTATGATTTACCAAGCCGTACCGATGTCGGGACTGTAATCGTAAATGATGCGGTGATTAGTGGTGAAGGAAAACCTGAGTTAAAACCAGAGCGTCAACCTAAAGCAGAGACGGAAGCTGCGTCTAAAGTAGATTTGAAAGTTATAAATTCTAAATCTGCTTAATTCGCTATTCGTCAGAAACGTGCGGAAAACTTGTGTTTTCGCACGTTTTTTATTTCCAAAAATAAACTGCAATGTTAATCTCGATCAAAAGGCGTGGACGCCTAAATAAGATCAATTAAATCAAATCAATGTCGCGATCAATATAGCGAAGAATTAAGTGTTTAATTGAGTACAAAAATAAAAAAATACGCGGTGAGGGAAAATCATGCGTGGAGTCTGTATTGCGGTCTGTGCAAGCATTATTTTATTGGGTTGTCACGGCAAATCTGCCGTTGAACATGCTCAATTAACATCAACCTTAAAACCTGTCGATTTTCCTAACGAACCAGGCTTTATTGAGCAGCACCGACTTGGTATGTTTACCATTGGGGCTTGGGTCAATCAAAAACTAGGACAGCGCTTTCAGCCTGTACAGGCAGCACAAAATAATCAAGCTGCAATTGTGTATATGTACCGTCCTGACAGTAAATGGAACCGTCAAGAAATTGTGGCAGCCAGTCTTTTTATTAATAGTGAACGTATTCCGAGTTTATTGAATAATCATTATTACTGGATTGAATTGCCGGCGGGAACCTATCGTTTGTCCACAAGTCGTCCTTTAGGCGCACTGCATTTTCAAAAGCCTAAATATTTAGATTTTAGCGTGGAGACCGGGCAGTCTTATTTTATTAAATATGATGAAGAAAATTTAGATATCCGTCGTGAAGTTTCTGGACCCTTGATGATTGTGTCTGAGAAAACAGGCTTAAACGAAATCGCCTTTACCCAGTTAAAGTCAGAAAGTTTTAACTTTGTAGCTCGAGATCAAAACACAGGTAAAGTACGCAAAAAAGCTCAGAAGCTTAAACCTGCTAAATATGACCCTGCGGAAGATGTGCAACTCACCACACCATTTAAGTTGTGGAATCCAATGACCTGGTAAATAGACATCACTGGGTTTGAAAAGAAAGACCAGTCATTTAATAAGTAAAAAATATGCGTTTGTAGAAATAAAAAAGCACCCAAATGGGTGCTTTTTTAGCTTGGAAAATTAAACTGCAGCAGCATCAACTACTGGGATTTTACCAATTTTCGCTTGCCAGATTTTTGGTGCAGTGGCATGAATGGAAGTACCATTCACATCTACTGCTACAGATACCGGCATATCTTCAACCACAAATTTGTAGATTGCTTCCATACCCAAGTCAGCAAAAGCAACTACTTCAGCTTCACGAACAGCTTTAGATACCAAGTAAGCAGCACCACCCACAGCCATCAAGTAGGTCGCTTTGTTGTCTTTAATCGCTTCAATAGCAGTTGGACCACGGTCTGCTTTACCAATCATACCGTACAAACCAGTTGCTTCTAAAACTTGACGGGTGAATTTGTCCATACGTGTCGCAGTTGTCGGGCCTGCAGGACCAACCACTTCATCACCAATCGGATCGACTGGACCCACGTAGTAAATGAATTTACCTTTAAGGTCTACCGGTAATTCTTCACCGTTGTCTAACATTTCACACATGCGTTTGTGCGCAGCATCACGACCTGTATAGATTGTACCGTTAAGCAATAAAGTATCGCCCGGTTGCCAAGAATTCATTTCTTCTTGAGTGATGTTGTCTAGGTCAACACGTTTAGAAGTCGAAGAATCCCAAGTTACAGCAGGGTAGTCATCAAGTTTAGGGGCTTGAATATGCGCAATGCCTGAACCATCTAACTGGAAGTGTGCATGACGGGTTGCAGCACAGTTTGGAATCATACCGACTGGTTTGCCCGCAGCATGGCATGGATAATCTTTGATTTTGATATCCAGAACCGTGGTTAAACCACCCAAACCTTGTGCACCAATACCCAAAGCATTTACTTTTTCGAAGATCTCGATACGAAGTTCTTCCATTTTGCTTTGTGGACCACGACGAAGCAATTCGTCCATGTTGATTTCTTCCATCAATGCTTCTTTAGCAAGCATCATGGCTTTTTCAGCAGTACCACCAATACCGATACCGAGCATACCAGGAGGACACCAGCCTGCACCCATGGTTGGAACAGTTTTAAGTACCCAATCCACGATTGAGTCAGATGGGTTCAACATCGCAAGTTTAGATTTGTTTTCTGAACCGCCACCCTTAGCAGCAACAGTAATGTCGACTTTGTTACCCGGTACGAGTTTGTAGTGGATCACAGCAGGGGTATTGTCTTTTGTGTTTTTACGACCAAAAGCAGGATCTGCCAAAACTGATGCACGAAGAATGTTTGAGTTTTCAAGATAACCTTGACGAACACCTTCATTAATTGCGTCATCTAGGCTCATTGTTAAATCAAATTTAACGTCTAAGCCCACTTCAAGAAATACGTTAACAATCCCGGTATCTTGGCAGATCGGACGATGACCTTCTGCACACATACGAGAGTTAATTAAAATTTGTGCAATCGCGTCTTTAGCAGCTTTGTTTTCTTCACGATCATAAGCACGGCTCATCGCTTGGATGAAGTCCTGTGGATGATAGTAAGAAATAAACTGAAGCGCATCTTTTACCGATGTGATCAAGTCATCTTGCTTGATAATAGTTGTCATATCAAATATCTCTTGAGCGGGCTGTTAGCTAGCGGGCTAAATTATAAGATAAAAAGCAAGTTTTGTGGGCGTTTTGAATGATTTTTGGCCGAAAGTTTAATAGCGAATTAGCAAGTCAAGGTAACTGCCATTTTTGTGGAGATTTCTGTCATAAATATGACAAAAGGCTGTCATATTTCAGTTGAAATATGTCATTTAAAGCAAAAAGTGGAATAATTTAAATCTATTTAATATTTTAACTTATTGAAAATTACTAATTAATATAATTATTTTAAGTTATATTAAATATGACAGCATTGTCATAAATTTGTCATAAAACTTTTACATAATGAGCTCATCAAATCTAATGTGTAATAAGTGTATGATTACTACAGTAGTTTCAATGGTTGGCTTTTCATTATATATCGCAGCAACATGGTTTTACGGTCAAAAAGAAGATCAGGCGTAAGCTCTATCTTCTTTTTTTGCTTTAGATTCTAGTTTTTAATTACTTCTGATAAATTCAAATCTTCAAATCTTCAAATCTTCAAATCTTCAAATCTTCAAATCTTGATCCAAATTTGCGTATACTCTTTTAAAAATTACGAAACCGTTGATGATGAAAAGTCAGTCTGAACTTGCGCAAAATATAATTGAAATTTATAAAAAACATGCACGTGCATGGACAACGTTGCGTGGTCAATTCCTTTATGAAAAAGCATGGTTGGATCATTTTCTTTCGCTCATTCCTGAACCTTCTCAAATATTGGATTTAGGCTGTGGCTCGGGAAAGCCTATTGCTGCTTACTTAATTGAACAAGGTCATTCCGTAGTGGGGGTCGATAGTTCCGATGTCATGATTGAAATGGCACAACAAAATTTTTCTGAGCAGACTTGGATTCAGGCAGATATGCGAACTTTGATGTTAGATCAAACGTTTCAAGGAATTTTGGCTTGGGATAGTTTTTTTCATTTACATCATGATGATCAGCGGCAGATGTTTGAACAGTTTTCTCGGTTTGCAGAGCAGGGAACTATGTTGATGTTTACCAGTGGACCTGACCAGGGTGAGTCTATCGGTGAGATGTTTGGTGAGGCTTTATATCATGCCAGTTTATCGCAACAAGAGTATCGAACTTTATTAAAAAAGCATGGCTTTGAAGTGGTGAAGATGGTTGCGGAAGATCAGGACTGTGCAGGACATACAGTGTGGTTGGCGCAAAAGTTTTAATTCAGTCTTGCTAAATAAAAATATGGAACCATGATTAAATAATAGGTAGGGAACGCGACTATTTGCGTAAAAAGCTTAGTTAGTAAATTTGGATTTTTGATGCGGATTAAATAGCTGATTTTATAAAAATAAAAAGGGGATTTCGGATAAGCTGTCTTATATTAATTTTAGAAAATCTTTAGAAAGATATTATTTACTGTGACGCTTTAATCTTATGCATTTAGATGATGAATCTTCTTATTATGCTGTCATATTCACTTCTGTCCGAACTGATGGTGATTATGGTTATAGTCTGATGGCCACTAAAATGCTGGAATTGGCAAAAATACAGCAAGGTTTTTTAGGCGTGGAATCTGCCAGAGAAGAGATAGGCATCACGGTATCCTACTGGAAATCGTTAGGAGCTATTAAAAAATGGAAGGAACATGTCGATCATACCTTCGCTAGAAATCTCGGTAGGGAAGAATGGTATTCATCTTATACGGTACGTATATCTAAAGTAATTCGTGAATATTCATTTCATAAAGAAGTTAAATATAATCGTGGCGAGTCATAATTGACTTTCATTTAACATGATGGCCATATAAGAAATCCGCATAAAAAAACCACCTAATTTTTCAATCAGATGGCTTGGAAAACTTGGATTTAAGATTATTGAGTAGCCTGTTGCTCGGCCTGAATTGCAGTTAGGGCAATGGTAAACACAATATCATCGACCAATGCACCGCGTGACAAGTCATTTACCGGTTTATTTAAACCTTGCAACATTGGGCCTACACTCACCACATTTGCCGCGCGTTGGACTGCTTTATACGTTGTATTACCTGTATTTAAGTCAGGGAAAATAAATACATTGGCACGACCGGCAACCGGCGAACCAGGTGCTTTGGATTGGCCTACGCTTTCAACCGATGCAGCATCGTATTGAAGTGGTCCATCAATGAGTAAGTCTGGACGACGCTGTTTGGCAATTTCAGTCGCTTTCGCGACCTTTTCTACATCTGCACCGGTACCAGAAGTACCGGTTGAATAAGAAATCATAGCAATGCGCGGGTCGATACCAAAGGCTTTGGCAGAGTCGGCAGACTGAATGGCAATTTCCGCCAGTTGTTCAGCATCCGGATCAGGATTAATCGCGCAGTCCCCATATACATAGACTTCATCTGGCAACAACATAAAGAATACAGATGATACCAGTGAATAATCAGGTGCGGTTTTAATCAGTTGGAATGCAGGGCGAACCGTATTTGCTGTGGTATGCACTGCACCTGAAACTAAACCATCGACTTGATCGAGGGCAAGCATCATGGTCCCCAGTACGACTGTATCTTGCAGTTGTTCACGCGCTTGTAATTCGTTAATTTTACCTTTACGCAGCTCGACCATCTTTTCAACGTAATTGATGCGAATCAGATCAGGGTCAATAATTTCCAGATCATGCGGTAATTCAATATTACGTGCTTTGGCAACTTCAATCACCACTTCAGGTTTTGCCAATAAAACACAGTCGGCGATACCGCGTGCTTGACAAATGGCTGCTGCTTGAATGGTACGTGGCTCATCACCTTCAGGCAGGACAATACGTTTTTTCGCCGCAATAGACTTTTGTACCAGTTCATGGCGGAAAGCAGAAGGGGATAAACGTGGCTTGTATGAACCATTTAAGATTTGCACTAGCCAATCTGTATTAATATGGCTCGATACGAAACGTGTCACTTGTTCTGCACGTTCAGTATCATCAATTGGAATTTCATTGCTTAAATTTGACAGGCTTTGAGCAGTTTCAAAGGTACTTAAAGATGTATGCAAAATAGGCAAGCCATTTTTAATTGCTGCTTGACAGAATGCTAGAACGGTTGCATTTGGCTCGTGGTGTTCCGTCAAAACCAATCCGGCTAAAGGAATACCATTGCTGCTTGCCAGACTACTTGCCAATAAAACATCAATACGGTCAGATGCACTAATAATCAGTTCACCAGCCACAAATTTATTCAGTTCATGCTCAATATTTGAAGCAATGAGACTGCTGTGTAATACACGACGCTGTGAGGCTTCGCCTTGGTTAATCCATTCTGCTGAAATATGCGCTGCCAGATCAGAGATGCGCGGAACACTTAGTGTGTTACTAAACGGCACTAAACCAATCACAGGAAGATGTCCAGAACCAATATGCGCATGGGTTTTTTGGATTGCTGCAACAAATTTATTAGTGTCGCCAATGAGGCGTAGGCTTGGATCAAGCGTGACAGGGATTTGTGCAGAATCTTCGTGCAAACCTTTGGTGCGCATAAATAGCACACCGGCAGTACGGTCATTGGCAGCACCGCCTAAATAGCGTAATTGCGTATCCACTTTGTCCGCAGTCGCTATCGGATTATTCACATCTGCATTGCTCACCACAATAACTTGAGCATCTAAGGCTTTGGCTAAAGTTGCATTAAATTCTGATGCAAAAGCGTCACAGCTGGTAGGAACCAGACCTTCCACAATAATCACATCATGCTGTTTTGCAATTTGGCGATGCAAGCGTACCGCTTCTTCAAGCAACTCATCATTTTCACCCAAACTCAATTGCTTGATGAGATGTTCGTAAGGAATAGGCTCAACTGTTTCACTATTGGTGAAATGACGATATAGCGCTGTGGAGCGATCTACTGGTTGATTTTTTTCTTGGGAAAAAGGTTTTAGAAAACCTGCTTTCACCCCTTGGCATTCCAAAGCGTAAACCAAACCTAAACAGGCTGAAGTTAATCCTACGCCTTCCCCGGTCGGAACTAATAAAATTGTTTTCATAGCTTGATTCTAAAATAAAAGGATTGAATGATGAGCATCATGAAATGTGCGATGGCTTAAGCTATGGCAACATCTGCTTCAGACTTTTTTGCAGCTGCTTGATTCACCTCATTCACAACGTGCTCAGTTTCTTGCGCGATGCGACCTTCTTCATCAGTAGGAACCACCCAGATTTGAGGACCGGTACCTGCATCGATACGACCTTCGGTACCGCGTTTCAAGTTGTCGTTTTGTTCTTTGTTTAAGTTGAAACCGAAATGAGGTAAGTAAGCCATGGTTTTTTCGCGGATATACGCCGAGTTTTCGCCAATACCACCGGTAAAGAACAGACCGTCAAGACGTGGCAAGCCACAGCTTAAAGCAGCCAGAGATTTAGCAAGGCGGTAGCAGAATACTTCAATCGCAATCGTGGCATCTTCATTGCCTTGTTCTGATGCTTCAATCAGGGTACGCATGTCATTTGAAAGATTGTCTGATAAACCGAGCAAACCACTTTCTTTGTTCAGCATCTTGTCAATTTTGTAGAGATCCCAACCAAGGTTAGCAGCCAGAAAGCTATGAATACTTGGATCGACATCACCGCTACGGGTACCCATAACAATGCCTTCAAGTGGGGTTAGACCCATAGAGGTATCCACACTTTGACCATTCCAGATTGCGCAAGTCGAGCTACCGTTACCGAGGTGAGCCGTCAACCAGCCACCTTGTTTGAAGCTGCCGGCCAACTCTGAACCGCGTTCAGATACATAGGCATGGCTGGTTCCGTGGAAACCGTAACGGCGCACATTGTGTTCGGTGTATAAGAATTTTGGTAATGCATAACGGAAAGCATGTTCCGGCATGGTTTGGTGGAATGCAGTATCAAATACCGCCACTTGTGGCAAATCGGGGAAAAGACGTTTGGTGGCTTCAATACCAACTAAATGCGCAGGGTTGTGTAGTGGTGCCAGTGGTGTTGCTGCACGGATTTTTTCAATAATGTCATCAGTCAGTAATTCGGCTTTGGTGAGCGTACCGCCATGTACAATACGGTGACCGATTGCATCAGGTTTATAATTGGCTAGACGTTCTAAGCCCACTTCTAGCGCTTCTTTGTGATCAGCATTCGGAATACGAATATCGACAGGTTCATTGCCTACAGTCACACCTTTGATTCGTGCTTCAGGTGTACCCAAGTTTTCAGCCAAACCATGGATGCGGAATTCTTGATCTTCAAGCAATAATGCAAATTTAATCGAAGAAGAGCCACAATTGATGACTAATACTGATTTAGGCATGACGTATTCCTTAACTGAAAATTATCGTACTTGAATTGTTATATTACCCGTGATCGTTGATATTCATTTTGGAAGGCATCATCCGATCTGTTTAATAGTTGTACCATGGGGGTTTTTATAGCCACAAGCTAGACTTTAGGAGATTAGACTTAAGCATTATCGACCAGTAGGATAATAATAATTAAAATTTATCATTTGATAGATTTCATTTATTAATAAAATAGTACTGCATCCTAAAGTATGTCTTTGAATGAATTTTAAACATAACATGGGCAGTAAATTTTGAGCAGACGATAAACGTTATTTTAATGCTTACTTTTGATACTTTATTTCTGACCAGCGCACGATGACATAGGCAATCAGGGCCACCATAAAAAAAACCAGCATCATCCAGGCTAAGCCTTGTAGGGTTTCAATAATCGTTCGATAAATCTCGAGTACCCAGCGTTCCTGAGTCAGTTCAATTACAATTCTTTTGTCATTTTCAGTATAGGTGAGTGGCGTGATGTATTTTTCCATATCGTAAATACGAATGCCGGAAGATGTGCCGACCACCATGCCAGCAAATTTGGTGTATTTCGCCCATGCTTCATGAATCGGATCATTAATAATTCGAGCCAGAATTTGATTAATAGAGTTGGAAAAAATTTTCATAACGGCAAAAGAAACCAGCAATGCCAATACAAATGTACAAATCATTAAATAATAAAACATCACATTTTTCCCGTTATGGTTATTTTTATCATCTTATGAAATTTAGCGTAGAGATAGTGTAGTGGCTATGTTCAGCCTCATTTTTGAAGCTGAACACGACATGCTTTTATTAATTGCAGGATTTATTGGCGAATTTGACCATCCCCAAACACGACCCATTTTTGTGACGTCAGACCTTCAAGGCCTACCGGGCCTCGGGCATGAATTTTGTCAGTCGAAATGCCAATTTCTGCACCTAAACCATATTCAAAACCATCGGCAAAACGGGTAGAGGCATTGATCATGACGGAACTTGAATCGACACGTGCCAAGAATTGGCGAGCAAGACTATAGTTTTCAGTAATGATTGCATCGGTATGATGTGAACCATATTTGTTGATATGTTCAATTGCTTCATCAATACCGCTGACCACTTTAACCGCCAAAATTGGGCCTAAGTATTCTGTGTACCAATCTTCTTCGTTGGCCGGCTTTACGCTTGAACCGAGAATGCGCTGGGTTTCACGGCAGCCACGCAACTCGACCTGTTTTTCTGCATAGAGTTCAGCAATGTTAGGCAAGAATTCTTCAGCAACTTTCTCATCCACCAGCAGGGTTTCCATGGCATTACATACGCCATAACGATGCGTCTTGGCATTCAGCGCAATCGGTAAAGCCTTTTGTAAATCTGCCTGTGCTTCAACAAAGACATGACAATTACCATCCAGGTGTTTAATCACCGGAATACGCGCTTCATTGCTCACACGTTCAATCAGCCCTTTGCCTCCACGTGGAACAATCACATCCACATATTCAGACATGGTAATCAGGTGACCGACCGCAGCACGATCCGCAGTGTTAATCACTTGAACTGAAGTTTCAGGTAAACCCGAGGCTTTTAAACCATGTTGAATTGCTTCTGCAATGGCTTTATTGGATTGCAGTGCTTCAGAACCACCACGCAGAATAATGGCATTGCCTGACTTTAATGCCAGTGAGGCAGCCTCAAGGGTGACATTCGGACGTGACTCATAAATCATGCCAACCACGCCTAAAGGTACACGCATTTTACCGAGCTGGATTCCGGAAGGGCGGAAGGCTAAATCAGTGATTTCACCAATTGGGTCAACCAGGCTCATGACATCTTTTAGGCCATGCAACATAGCTTTAAAGCGTGTGGGCGTAAGTTCTAAGCGATCAAGTAATGCACTGTCCAAATTGTGGTTACGACCTTGTGTCATATCAATTTGGTTCGCAGCTAAAATTGCAGCTTCACTGCCTTGTAAAGCAGTGTAAATAGCAGATAAAGCATTGTTTTTTGTTTCAGTAGAAGCGCTTGCTAACACGCGAGAAGCTTGGCGTGCTTGTTGTCCTACCGTTTGCATATATTGTTCAATTGAATCTTGCATAGCGGTTTGATCACTTAAAAATTACACATTCGATAGTAACAGTCTGGAACAAGACAATGAAGCATCTATCTCGAAAAAATCTTTGAAACTTTTCAAGCCATTCATATTTTGAGATTGTTTTATTTGTAAATTTAGATAAGTGGTCATGGAATAAGTTGCGTGTCAAATCATCCTCTGTATAGAATGAAAAATAGAGACATTGACGTCTAATAATTACAGTAAATGAATGGACGCAGTGCAGCGCAGAAATTCTATATTTATTTTCTTGCAAAATAACAATAAGGCAAGAATGGAGGAAGGGATATGAATTCCATGATCCAAATGGACTCGGAAGTACAAGAATCAAATATGAATTTTGGTTTTTTTGATCTTTACCATAGAACCAGTTTTAAAGAACCTGCACGTACTACGTGGATTAATGGCTGGAAAATTGAATATATGGCAATTGCTCAGCCCGAAACGATTCACAATACTCCAATCGTCATTATTGGCGGGGCATTTCAAAATTTCAACTCTTATAAATATTGCGTTGAACAATTGCTCAGTGCAGGCCCAATCATTTTGATTGATTTACCGTCTATGGGTGCGAATCAACAAATTACCAATCGTGATACCGGTGTTTCTGCAGGAACTTTGGAATTGCCGGATTTGGCAGGTATGCTCGGTGAATGGCTGGATATAGAAAATTTGTCCAAAGTTTCAGTAATGGGGATGTCGCTAGGTTCTGTAGTCGCTTCAGGCTTGGCACATCAACGTCCTGAATTGATTGACCGTATGATTCTGATGGGTGTGATGCAAAAAACCCGTAAAAGCTGGCGTATGTTGCTCGAAGAGTCCTTGCATTTAATGAAAGAAAAACGCATGGACGAATTTGGTCAAGCGGTGATTTTATATTTGGTCAATCATGCCAAAATTGATCAAACCAAAATGTCACCCACTGCAAAACGTTTGTTCTTTAAACAGATGGCTGAATTTAC
>JBLZXS010000138.1:4426-7187 GCA_050285325.1 Acinetobacter sp. | reverse complement strand
AACGCCTTACCGGCTTGAATATGATTTTGCAGCTGCGCATAACATAAATGCTCACGAGCCTGATCGGCATAGCTATAGCCCATTTGCACTTTTAAATTGGCGACACCGTGCTGTTCACGTTCACTAAATTGACCATTCGCATTCAAGGCTTCCTGTTTCCAGCCGAGATTAAAGCCCCAAGACAACGGTAGGTTAAACGGATTTATTGGGTTATATGAATTGACCGTCATCAGATCAAGTTGCTCCAATTTCAGCTCATCTTTACGGTATTGTATTGCTCCATTGAGAAATAAAAGCTGGGTACCGGTACGTAGACCAGCTTGTGGATCAATCAAATCATGATAAGCCTGACGATGTCCAAGCTCGATAAATTTTTCACCCTGTACTTCACCCGCATTTGCTGAAAAAAGACGTGCATTATGGCTCTGGGTTGGATCCGTTTTTGGACGCTCGGGTGGTTTACGCTGCTTTTCTGTATCAAGTTGGCTTCTTAAACCCAATAACTGACGGAAACGAGGCTGAGCAAAAGACTCATCAATTTTCTGTCTGAGAAAGTCCAGATATAAATGATCATAGGCCATTTCCAGAATTTTAGCCTGATCCTGCACCGGAAATTTTTGTAGCATTAAAGGTATTGTATCTGTAGTTGCATAGGCCAGCTGATGCGCCATTTTTGCCAGTGTTTTACCATGCTGCCTAGTCTGGGCCAATAATTGGGTTTCCAGAGCAGGCCGATAAATCTTATCCTTGATTAATCCCTGCTGTTCAACAACTTTCAGGGTTTCTATAGGAATAGCAGCGGAATTGAACTGTTCCTGCAGATTCAGCTCGGGACGTACCAGATCAAAAAGCCCTAGCAGCCGATAAGCACAATTATCATTGATAAAATAATATGGAAAACTGACCTTCTGCATTTCCCAAAGATGCTGAACCAGAAATTGAGTTTCTTGCGGGTTTAAATTCAGTTCATATTCCCATAAATCACGGCTTTCAAGGTCTCCATATTCCTTGACCTTACGATAATAAGGCATCAGGGAATATTCCCCGGGATATTGTCCGGTCAAGCCTTTCCAGGCAAATGACCAGTTGTCGTTACTGTTTACCGTAGCAGCATAGTTGACTGCATAGGAAATCAGGTTTAATTGTTTCTGATCTTTCGGATCCAGACGCAGTAAAGTATGACCAAACATCGAACTGGGATTACCCATGAAATCTGTGGCATAAATCAGGGTGGCTTTATAAGGTTTGACCTGACTGATCCATTGGTCAAATTCGGGGCAACTCACCGCCGGTAATTGTTGCTCAGAGAGGTTCAACTGCTGCATTAGCCAGTGACTTCGTGCCGGAAATTTACAGCGTATGGATTGATTGGGTTCTGCGGCTATGAATAAGGCCTGTATATTCTGCTGCATTTCCTTTTTAAGGTCGGTCGACCCCTGTTTGTGCAGAAAATAGCCTGCATAGTGAACCTCACTTTTACCCTGAGCATTCGCATACATAAGTCGT
The DNA here is from genome assembly GCA_050285325.1 of Acinetobacter sp. GTDB lineage: Bacteria > Pseudomonadota > Gammaproteobacteria > Pseudomonadales > Moraxellaceae > Acinetobacter. The sequence goes on along the minus strand of JBLZXS010000138.1, from coordinate 5,681 downwards.
TGCCAGGTACGGGTCTGATCCAGATGTTTGGTTTCAGCCCGATCTAAATAAGTTTGGATTTCCGGGTTTATTTCGGCCGCATGACTTAAATGAATCAAGCTCAGACCCAACAGTAAAAAAGCATATTTCATTCAGTAATCTTATTCTCTTCAATTCTTATATTCATAAGAAAACCCTGCCAAGGTGACAGGGTTTTCAGACAGCGGATTAGACGTAGGCTTTTAATACCTCATCCTTCGCCATCACGGTTTGTAAAGAGGTTAATACTTGAAGAGTGTTCTGATTTTTATCGGAATAAATTTCAGAGAAATTTTGCTTGGATACCGCAAAGAAACGTGCTTTATCTTCAGCTTTAATATTGAGTAATTCAGCCAGCACATTCAGGCTTTCACCCTCACCTACCGACATGTCACGCGCGAGAGTCTCGGCATTTTCGTTGGTGAAAGTTACCACCTGAGCGGTGACTCTTCCGCCTTGACTACATCCTAAAGTACCGAAAGTAATCCCGATCCATTGGTTAGTAAAAAGAACGTTGGTTGTTCCTGCCAGAAGTTTAGGAATGATGCCGGACTGACCCGCCCATACCTGACTACCAATACCACAACCGACATCATTATCGGCCATAGCCATACCTGAACCTGTGACCAATACAGCGGCCAGCATTATTTTTTTCAACATGCTTATTCTCCAATTATTCTCGTGCAGTCTTTGTTATTACTTTAATCATGTAATTTAAATTACATGATTAGCAGAGTAGCTTGAAGTCAAGGATGGTGCAATGGAAAAAATGTATGCTTTAGCTAACCATAAACCACGACTATTTTAATGATTTTTAAGGGTCCAGCGCCCTTGGGAATGACGTTCACCTAAAATTCTCAGCACCAGTACCAGACTGAGCAATAACAGTAAATACCAGGAACCGAGCTTGCCCCAACCCACCATATGCCAAGCATCGACCTGACTCGGATAGAGCCAAATTTTATAAAAAGTACTGATATTTTCAGCGATCCAAATAATAAATGCCAAAATCAGCAGCACCGGCAATAGCGGCAGTTGAAACTGATGCTGTTGTAATTTAAATCGAATTTTGGTTTTCCAAAAAATGATCATACTCCATGCAAATAGCAGCAAGCGGATATCTGGAACAAAGAATTTGCTCATAAAATTAATATATGAAAAGACTGCCAAAGCCATCATATTGGGAAAGCTCGGCAGCTTTTCAAATGACACTTGATATAGTCTTAATGACCGAGCA
>JBLZXS010000138.1:0-4416 GCA_050285325.1 Acinetobacter sp. | reverse complement strand
TGCCTACTGCTGAATACATAAATCCGGCAAATAATGGCACAGTCATCAGCTTAAATACTGCAGGTTGTGGATACTGCCACGACGCAATTTGTGGATGCGTCAGGAAAATTTCCATACCCATCGCCATAACATGAAATAAGGCAATAACCTTCGCCTCTGCCCAAGATTCCAGTTTTAAATACAGTAAACAGATTTGAATGATTAAAGCGTAAAATAACAGGTAGTCATAACGAAAAAAGCCATGATACTCGTGGCTGCCCATAGAGGCAGTAAGGGCAAAAGCAATCAGTAATAAAATTCCAAATAAGGCAGCCGAAGCTGCCTTATATGAGAACTCAAAACATGATTTAACAAGACTGATCAAGGTTGAATCCTAAAAAATGAATTTACTCAAATCTACTTAAAGATATTTAGCACTATATTCATGTACGGTATCAATAAACACTTTAGGATTCGCAGGATCGACCCATTGGGTAATGCCATGACCTAAGTTGGCGATATAACCGGTTTTTTCACCACCCGCATAGGCATCATCCAGCATGGCTTTGGTGGCTTTTGCAATGGATGCTGGAGTGCCATACAAGGTCGCCGGGTCTAAGTTACCTTGTAAAGCAGCACGACCGTTTACGGTTTGGCGTGCAACATTCAATGGCGTCGTCCAGTCCAGACCGAAGGCATCTGCACCGGTTGCAAGCATTGGCTCAAGCCACTGACCACCACCTTTGGTGAAGAGAATCACCGGCACTTTACGGCCTTCTTTTTCACGCTGTAAACCTGCAACAATTTTATGCATATAGTTGAGTGAAAATTCGATGTACTCACGATGAGCTAATGCCCCACCCCAACTGTCAAAAATCTGTACGGCTTGTGCGCCGGCATCAATTTGTGCATTTAAATAATCAATCACGGCTATCGCCAATCGATCAAGCAAGGCATGTAACACTTCAGGCTGGGCATACATCATATTTTTGGTATAACGAAAATCCTTGCTTGATCCACCTTCAACCATATAGGTTGCAAGCGTCCACGGACTGCCGGAAAAACCAATTAATGGCACCTGACCACCTAGCGCAGAACGAATGGTAGTTACAGCATTCATCACATAATCTAGATCAGATTTTGCATTGAAGTTGGGTAAATTCGCTACATCCTGTTCAGTACGAATGGTTTTATGAAACTTCGGACCTTCACCTGCTTCAAAATATAACCCTAGCCCTAAAGCATCTGGCACAGTTAAAATATCTGAAAACAGAATGGCTGCGTCCAAGTCATAACGACGCAAAGGTTGTAAAGTAACTTCACAGGCAAAATCATTATTTTTGCACAAGGAAAGAAAATCACCCGCTTTGGCACGTGTTTCGCGGTATTCAGGCAAGTAACGCCCTGCTTGACGCATCATCCAAACTGGTGTGGTATCTACTGGCTCACGCAATAAGGCACGTAGAAAACGATCGTTTTTTAGAGTCGTCATTTACTTTCCCATCTCATTTTTAATCTTCGAACCATCATAACAAAAAGCTCGAAAATTTAGTAACTTCTCTCGCATCTAAAAAAGCAATCATGGGAAATGTAAAATAATTTTTACACAAAACAAATACTGCATCTCCTCATTTTTTCTGCAATACTTGTGTAGTTTTATCAAATTGTTAATGAATAATTTTTAAGGTTGAATTCCATGTTCGTTCGCACATTACTCGCCATGAGTTTAAGTTGCATTTTTGCGGGTACAGCGTTTGCCGCATCTACTGCTGAACAGCCTTTAAATCCCAAAAAGATTGCTGATACTGCGGTTCAAGATCCGATTGATCCTCTTGCAACCGAGCCAGCATCTAGCGCTCAAAGCTCTGAAACCCAGATTACACAACAAGAACAACAAGACTTGAATAAGGCTTCAAAAACCTTAGAAGATCTTGAAAAATCTGAAGATGAAACCGCTGCAATCGGCACTGCACCTACGACAAAAACATCGAGTGTGACCCCCAGCTCTAGTGCTGCTGCAGCCAAAGCATCATGGACATTAGATGGCCTGAACAATGCCGAATGGTATGAAAATATTGGTAAAGGTCAGTTTCCGGTTTATGCCCGTGCACATGTCATGTTAAATAATTCCCATGCTTCACCGGGTGCGATTGATGGTTCAAGTGGTAAAAATACCCTTAAAGCAATTGCCTCATTCCAGCAAATAAGTGGTCTCAAACCCACTGGAACGTTAACGCAAGAAACCTGGAATGCATTAATTGCTAAACATGGTTCTAAACCAGCATTTATTGAATACACCATTACCGATGCCGACCTGAAAGGTCCTTATGCTGCATCTATTCCTCACGATTATGCACTACAGGCAAAAATGAAAGGCTTGTATTACACGCGTGTGAGTGAAATGTTAGGTGAAAAATTCCACATGGACGAAGACTTTTTGAAAAAGTTAAATCCTAAAGCAACTTTCAAAAAAGCCGGCGAAAAAATTATTGTTGCCAATATCCGTAATGAAGTACCGGAAGATATTCATCTGATCGTTGCACATAAAGGTGCGAAACAGCTGTACTTATTTAACAGCCGTAACCAAATGATTGGATCATTCCCTGCAACCATTGGTAGCTCGGATACTCCATCTCCAACCGGTACCTACAAAGTTACTGGCGTAGCACCAAATCCATGGTATGGCTACTCACCAAGCAACTTTGTACAAGGTAAAAATACTAAACCACTTTCCTTACCACCTGGTCCAAATGGTCCTGTCGGCAACATCTGGATTGGTTTAAGTAAAAAATCATTTGGTATTCATGGTACACCTAACCCATCTGCAATTTCTAAAACTGCATCGCATGGCTGTATCCGTTTAACCAACTGGGATGCCAATGACTTAGGTAAAAAAGTTAAATCTGGTGTAACTGTAAAATTCCTTGAATAATCAATAAATTAATAAATTAAGAGCCTGCATTTATGTGGGCTTTTTTTTACAAAAAATAAAATGTCATTCGACTTAAAATTATTCATAATGCGATTTATTACTCCTGTAAGAACATTTACAATAAAAAATCGCTGTTGCATAAATAGAATGATATGTCGCTTTTATAGTATTTTTATCACTTTTATAGCACGGTATTATAATTCTAATTTCAAAATAATAAGGGGGCATCAAACATGAATGCTTTTTTACATCACGCTGAAAATCGAGGTCATGTTCAGGCTGGTTGGTTAGACACCAAGCATAGTTTTTCTTTTGGTAGCTGGTATAACCCTAAATATATGGGTGTCAGTGTACTTCGCGTGATTAATGATGACACCATTGCTGCTCATAATGGTTTTGGCACCCATCCACATGAAAATATGGAAATTTTGACCTGTGTGCTTGATGGAACAATTTCGCATAAAGACAGCATGGGCAATGAACGTCATATTACTGCAGGCGAATGGCAACTCATGAGCGCGGGTACCGGAGTTCAACATAGTGAAATGAACAATGGCGATACTCCGGTGCATATGTTGCAAATCTGGATTCATCCCGATGTTCAGAATGCTGAACCGAATTATCAACAGATTCAATGTAATCCGCATGACCAGCCCAATCAGTGGCACTTGATTGCTGGACCGCATGACAATGCTGCCATGCATATTCGTCAACAAGCTGAAGTAAAAACGGCAGTGATTCAACAAGGTCAACGTTTACCTGTTGAAGCAATTCAACATATCAATTATGTGCATGTCATTTCAGGTAGTATACAGATTGCTGAACATAAAGTTGAAGCGGGTAGTGCAATTGCATTTTTAGAAGGCAGTCAAATTGAAGCGCTGAATGATGCTCAAGTGATCTGGTTTGATTTGCCTGAAGTACAAAATTAAAGCTATTTGTATAAATTCCGATCCGAGATGATGATAATCAAATAGTCGTCTCGGCATTACCAAACATAATAATAAAATTAGATGCTTAGCTTTAGAGATATCCTTATATTTTATACTTTCTCGCCTCTCCCCTATATCACATACAAATTAAACCAATTTCCCTCATATTTTTACTTAAAAAAACCGTCTATTAAGCGAATATCAATCTGATCTATTTTTAAATAACGCGATACAGCCTGAATTTAATTTGTATCTAATTCAAGTCATGGCACTCTAAATGGTTGAATAACCTCTATAGCATTGAAACAATTTTTAAATAATTAGAAGAGAAAATTCATATGAACCAAATTTTGAATGTAGAAACAGCTCAACAACAGGCTTTGCTTTTTTTATTAAATTTTTTAAAACAAAAAGATTATCACTTTACCGTCATTACCCCGCTTTCCCATCAACGCATTCTGAACCGCAATGCAAAGGTAAAAAATAAAGCTCTTACTCTGCGCGATATATTTGGCTGGAATTTAGCCTTTGCAGAAAAGGATCTCGAACCTGAAGTTTTTGCAATTTTAAAAG
>JBLZXS010000137.1:0-3006 GCA_050285325.1 Acinetobacter sp. | reverse complement strand
AGATTAAAAATAATTTTCCAGTGTTTTTGTACAATTTAGAAATCAGACTTTATGTGCTCAAATAAAACTTCTTAATTAAACCTGACAGAAAACTTTAAACCTAAACTGTTTTTCGATGTTTATTCCCAAAGTTCTTTCTATATAACGCTATTTAATTTGAATCTATAAATCCTACTATATAATTGATATGATAGAAATTCAGGATATAAAAATAATTTCGAGTTAATATAAAAGTAAATTTAAGATTGAAAATTTACCACCCCTATTCATTTAACGATCAGTTTATATTGAAAAGAAGAAAAACATAAATACATGAAAAATCCATAATAACTACTATGTATTTTTAAATAATATTGACTCAACATAGTTCTTCAATAAGGTTCATATAAGTAAAAGTCTGGCGTCTCTAATCCAGACTTTTAGTACTTTTGAAGAAAATCTTACTCAAATCAGTTGAGGTCTAATGATGATAAAAACAACTCTAAGCGTATTAGGACTATCCCTAGTTTCTAGCCTTGCTTTAGCTTCCGATCCATTACATGGTACCAAATGGAAAACCATCGATGATGTGACTAAAAAACCATTATCGGTGGTGCAATTTACTGAAACGTCTAACGGTGTGCTCTCTGCAAAAATCGTGGATGTACTGGAAGCGAGTGAGAGTGAAAAATGCACAAAATGTGCGGGTAAATTCCATAACAAACCCCTTAAAGGGATACAGATTGTCTCGGGTCTAAAAAAGACTGCAAACAATGTTTATGATGGCGGAAAAATTACCGATCCTAAAAATGGTAAAACTTATAGTTTTAATGCCAAATTGTCCCAAGATGGCAAAACTTTAGCGGGTCGTGGATATATTGGAATTTCGGCCTTAGGGCGTAGTCAAACTTGGATTCGTACAAATTAATCCGGATTGAGGTATCAAAAAGCGACTTTTTAAAAGTCGCTTTTTTGTTTTTCAAGCTGAAATGTCGAATCAGGTGTTCCTTCTAAAACACGACTGATATGACGATCGTACTGATTTTCAATATATCGTTTCATAACAATCAAATCAGCAGAAATGTATATTTCAGTTTTTTTGAATATAACCCATTTTTTTAGCTTGATTGACTGCATGCGCTTTGATTTTAAAAATTGCCATTTTTCCGTCTTCAGCCCCACATAATGCAATATGAGACATGTTATCGCTGCCTATTTCAGCCGCAAAGACTTTGATATGTTGCTGATCTAATTCGCGTTGAAGTTGTTGAAGTTTCACTTCCGGATTAACTTCCTCACACTGCTTGGTACCTAATGATTTCGTGATCATCACTAAGGTATTTTGATCTGTGCCATGAGTTTGACATCCCAATAATGCAAAGAATACCATTATTATCAAGTATCTATTTTTCTTCATCATTTTTATGCATCCTTACTCTTAATTAAAACTGTACAGTAAAAACTTATTTATCGCATCATGCATTGATCTGTCATATAAAACATTGTAAGAATTTTTTCTTCAGCACATACATTTAGATCAATTGATTTAATTTGCTTTTAACATCATAAAGTAGCTGCTGTGGGTGCTATGTTAATCAAATGATCTCTCCTCATGGTCTTATATCTGGGATGCAACTGGCGGAACCGCTGCTGTAGGAGGTTCGGGAGGAGTGTCACTTACTGGTACAGGCATCAACCAAACTACGTCAGTATTTGGCAGAATTGCTGCCAACACCGTGTTGCCCAATATTGCAGGAAACTACACCGATGATGTGATTGTGACCATTACCTACTGATTCAAAATTTATTTAGATTATAAAAGGTGAGATGAATACATCCCTCTTTACTGCTTGTATTACAATGAAGAGGGATACAGCAATATCAGAATATTCAGTGCATCTTAAGCGATTTCTTCGAGTTGCAACTCTTGGCGCATCAATTCCTGTAATTTGAATTTTTGCGCCTTGCCTGAAGCAGTCATCGGAAACTCGGTAAAGAAGCGCACATAACGTGGCACTTTATTGTGAGAAATATGTTCTGCACAATATTCACGAATTGCTTGTTCATTGACCTGATGATGGTCGTGCAAAATAATACAGGCACAGAGTTCTTCACCATATTTGGCATCTGGCAATCCAATCACCTGTACATCCGAAACATCCGGATGGGTATAGAGGAAATCTTCAATTTCCTTCGGGAACAGGTTTTCACCGCCACGAATGACCACATCTTTAATTCGGCCTTTGATTTTAACAAAGCCCTCTTCGTCCATTTCTGCAATATCACCGGTATGCATCCACTTGGCAACATCAATGACTTCCTGGGTTTTATCGTTGTCTTCCCAATAGCCAAGCATGACCGAATAACCGCGCACACAGAGTTCACCCAGTTTTCCACGTGGTACAACTTTGCCATTTTCATCCACAATTTTGATTTCCAGATGTGGATGTACCCGACCAACAGTGCCAACACGGCGTTCGACCGAATCTGAAGTAGAACTTTGCGCACTGACCGGCGCGGTTTCAGTCATACCATAACAGATGGTAATTTCTGACATATGCATACGGTCAATCACACGCTGCATAATTTCACGCGGGCATGGGCTGCCCGCCATGATGCCGGTACGAAGGCTGGAAAGATCGAACTCATCGAACTGCTCATGTTCGAGCATGGCAATAAACATGGTGGGCACGCCATAGGCTGCGGTGCATTTTTCTTGTTGAATCGTTTTAAGAGTATCCAGCGGATTAAACACGGCAGATGGATAAACCATGGTAGAACCATGGGTAATGCAGGCCAAGTTCCCCATCACCATGCCGAAACAGTGAAATAGCGGTACCGAAATACAGACCCGGTCCTGGGGAGTTAAATGAATCGCTTCACCGACAAAATAACCATTATTCAAAATATTATTATGCGTTAGCATGGTTCCTTTCGGATTACCCGTGGTGCCTGAGGTAAATTGAATGTTAATGGTTTCATCAAACTGTAAATCAGCGGCAATGGTTTGCAATTGATTTAACTGTG
>JBLZXS010000136.1:0-4722 GCA_050285325.1 Acinetobacter sp. | reverse complement strand
AGCTTTCGGAAGAGGGCGCGACTCAGGTGTTTATGCCGCAAATCAATAATGATTTGATTGTCGGGGCAGTCGGTGTACTTCAGTTTGAAGTGGTAGCGTATCGCTTGAAAGAAGAATACAAGGTTGATTGTGTTTATGAGCCGGTAAACATTAATACGGTACGTTGGGTTTCATGTGATGATGAAAAGAAATTCAACGAATTTAAGAAAAAAGCGCATGACCAGCTTTCGATTGATGGTGGCGGTCATTTGACTTACCTTGCGCCAAGTCGTGTGAACTTGCAACTCATGCAAGAACGTTATCCGGATATTCAATTCCGTGCTACACGCGAACACTAAACATAACGAAAAATAAAACAGCTTCTTTATGAAGCTGTTTTATTATGTAGAATCATTGATATACATTCATATAGATTAGTCAATTTAGAAAAAAGAGTTGTAAGCATGAACGGGAAAATAGTGGGTGCATCAGTGATCGCCATTGGTTTGATACTCAGTGCCTGCGATGCTTCAAACAAAGAACAATCAGACCCATCACATGAAAAGTCTGAAGCTTCTGTCTTAAAAACAGAAAAAGCAGAAGTTTTGCCGTATTTAAATATTCAAGAACAAGAGGCCAAAATTGCTCTGCCTTTTTGTGAAACCAAAAATTGTATTGATCTGAGTATTCAAACCGTTCATACCGAAGATGCTTGGTTAAATGACTGGATTGCCAAGAGTCAGGCAGTGGTCATTCAGGATCAAATTGGCATGAAACAAAATATGAGCTTGCAACAAGCCATCAATGCGTATGTGAAAAAATCGGATGCATGGCAAGCCGAATTTTCTAAGAATAAAGCCTATCAATTGGCGATGTATACCCGAATCGCCTATCAGCGCAATCAATATGTGTTGATGCAATTAGGCGTAGATACCAATCAAGAAGGCATTAAGGTTAAGGAACGTTATTACTTTTTTGTGGCTGATCGTAAAAAGCAAAAGGCAGTCACCTTATTGGATTTGATTCAAACCTCACAGCAAAGCAGCATGAATAATCTTGTGCAGCAGGCTTATCAAACATGGTTAAAAGAACAAACCACCGAAGTGAAAAAGCATGCACCCAAAAAACTGTATTGGGGACAAGCCGACTGGTTCTTTGATCAAGAGGGCGTCGGTTTACATTATCGTACTCATGAAATTGTTAAAGATGGAACACAACTGGATATTTATTTAACCAAACAACAAACCAAGCAGATATTGAAAGCTGATGCGTATCAGCATATGTTCTAGTCATCCGTAGTAAATATATACATCTAACAGAAGTCCATTTACCCGATTAAACTGATAGGTCAGATGATGCTAAAAAATAAAACAATCTTTACCATGAGTATGCTTGCTACAGCGATTGCATTGAGTGCCTGTCAGCCTAAGCAAACCGAACCTAAACAGGATAAAGCGGCAGCATCTGAAGCTGCGGCACACGTTGAAGTTTTAAAATTGGTCGGGGATTCCGAAAAGTTAAGCTTGGATTTGCCTGAATGTGATGGTAATAGCTGTCCGGAGATTTCGATAGAACGTTTGTCCACCAATCAGGCTTTTATTGATGAATTTATTGATCAGCAAATTTTAAAGCAGTTGGATCAAATTTTAGATATTTCTCCCAAGTTGCTTAAGTCAGATCAGCCGGTGACTACTGAAAATCCGAAAGATGTTCAAGCTTCGGATCAAGCTGCTGAACAGACAGCCTCGCTAGCGGTAGAAACCCCAAAGCAAAAAATGGAAAAACAGGTTAAGCCTTATTTACAGACCTTTTTATCCTTGGACAAGGAATTAAAAGCTTTAAGTGCCAATCATCAAATTAGCTTGATGATCAAACCGAAAATTTTAAATGCAGACTTGCCTTTGGCAACCGTGGTGCTGAACTCAAGTAGTTATTTGGGTGGTGCACATGGCTCATCTGCACAGCGCTATTATAATTTTGATTTAAAAACCAAAAAACAAGTTGGACTGAACGATATTTTAGCCCCGAATCAAAAAGCAGCTTTAGAACAGAAAGCACATGAGGTATTTAAAGCCTGGGTGATTGAATCTAAGTTAGCCAATAGTGTCGAAGAATATGAACAGGCATGGAAATTTAGCTTGTCGGATAATTTCTATTTATCCAGCCAAGGTTTAATTTTGCAATATGGCGAATATGAAATTGGCCCTTATGTGGTCGGATTACCGCGTTTGACCATTCCTTATGATCAATTGCAAAGCGTGCTGAAAAAGCAGTATTTACCTGAGATGCAGACAAACAATGCAGCAGCTCCAGCCAGTACGCCCAGTGTGAATAAAGCTAAATCCTGATGGCTTATTCACTGTTTGATACCCATACCCATTTTGATGTTGCCGATTTTGATCAGGATCGGCAACACTTGGCACATGCCGCAAAAGCAGTAGGGGTTGAACGGTTAATTTTGATTGGTTTTGTGCAATCACGTTTCAAAAAATTAGTACAAACGCAGCATTTTTTAAATCAATTACCGGATGCGCCAAAAAGTTATTTAGCACCGGGATTACATCCTTTTTATATCGAACAGCATCAAACTTCACATCTAGCCGAGCTGGAACAGCTGTTAAAGACTGAAGAATGTGTCGCGATTGGTGAAATTGGTTTAGACACTTTTTTAAAACCGCATAAACAAGCGAAAGCTTTTCAAAAGCAAAAAGAGTTTTTTTCCGTACAACTGCAATTGGCTGAGCAGTTTCATAAGCCTGTGTTATTGCATATCCGAAAATCGCATGCCGAAACATTGGCTATTTTAAAACAGCATCAATTTAAAGGGGGCGGGATTGCGCATGCTTTTAGTGGTGGAATAGAAGAAGCGAAAGCCTTTATTAAATTGGGTTTTAAAATCGGCATCACCGGACAAATTACCAATCCCAATGCAAAAAAACTACATGCCGTAGTGCAAGCCATTGGGGTGGAACATCTGGTACTGGAAACCGACTGCCCAGATATGACGCCATTATGCTGTCAAAGCTCGACCGAACATCGCACCCGCAATACCCCGGTAAACTTACCTTATGTTTTAACCAGTTTGGCAGACACGCTTAATTGGGATATAGAAATTCTTGCGGGGCAATTGTGGCAAAATTCACTTCAGGCGCTACAGCTTGAATCTTAAGAAATCCTTTTAAAATAAAATTTTATCTATAAGTATTCGTATTTAAGTAGCTAGTTTGTTATGAATATAGAGTACTGAGGCATGCTGTTTTGTGGAATATTGAAAAGATCCATCTTGTATGGTTAAAACCTGTCTATACTATTTTAAAAATCTAAATCAAAAATAATGAGTGAATTATGCAAAGTAATAACCCCATTTTAACCCGGGTAGAAACCCAGAGTGATTTTAACCAGACCATGACTGTACAAGGTGCAATTCAAAAATCTGTCTTATTGACGGTGATTGCTGCTGCGGTAGGTCTATTGCTGTTTTTCTATAGCTTCATCACCCTGAATTTATCGCTTGCCTATGCGGGTGCAATGGTCGGTGCGATTGGTGGTTTAATCTTGGCACTCGTTGCCACCTTCAAGCCAAAGACTGCACCGGTGTTGGCTATTCCTTATGCCTTGTTTGAAGGTGCATTTTTAGGTGGAATTTCGGTGATCTTCCAGGTGAAATTCCCGGGTATACCTTTACAGGCTTTACTGGCGACCTTTATCACCACCTTGGTGATGTTTGCCTTATATCGCTTTCAAATTATTCGTGCCACAGAAAAATTTAAAGCAGTCGTTTTGTCAGCTTCTATCGCTATTGCAATTGTCTTTGTGGTGCAAATTGTCATGCGTCTGGCATTCGGTTCGAGTATTCCTTATATCTTTGAAAGCAATTGGCTTGGGATTGGCTTTGCGGCATTTGTTGCAGTGATTGCTTCTTTAAACCTGATTCTCGATTTTGACCTGATTGAATCATCAGCTGCACAATACGCCCCGAAAGCGATGGAATGGTTATGTGGTATTGCCTTGTTAGCGACTTTAGTCTGGATGTATTACTCATTCCTGCGCTTGCTCAGCCTATTACAGGGTGATGATTAAGCATCCAAAAAGTAAACTGTATCTAAATAAAAATGCTCCCAGATAGAAGGAGCATTTTTTTATGATTTTTACAGAACATGTTAAAAAAGGTGCATTATGCAATTTCGCAAATGCTCCAGAGTTGGCATTATGCTTGTAAATTATTTTGAGTGAGATTCACATGGCACAAGGACTATTGGCGGGCAAGCGCTTTTTAATCGCGGGTATTGCAAGTAAGTTATCGATTGCATTTGGTATTGCTCAAGCTTTACACCGTGAAGGTGCAGAACTTGCATTTACTTATCCAAATGAAAAATTAAAAAAACGTGTTGATGATTTTGCTGAACAATTTGGTTCAACTTTAGTTTTTCCTTGTGATGTGGCTGTTGATGCTGAAATTGACCAGGCTTTTGTTGAATTGGCAAAGCATTGGGATGGTTTGGATGGCGTAGTTCATTCAATCGGTTTCGCACCCGCGCACACTTTAGATGGCGACTTTACTGATATTACTGATCGTGAAGGCTTTAATATTGCGCATGACATCAGTGCTTATAGCTTTGTTGCGATGGCACGTGCTGCAAAACCTTTGCTTAAAGTACGTCAAGGTTGCTTATTGACTTTGACTTATCAAGGTTCTGAACGTGTGATGCCAAACTACAATGTGATGGGTATGGCGAAAGCATC
>JBLZXS010000135.1:0-8125 GCA_050285325.1 Acinetobacter sp. | reverse complement strand
TTTTCGTGCATAGATTGGTCAGGAAGTGGACCAAATTCTGAACGAAGTGCAGCAACCATCCAACCAGATAAGTAGATGTAGCGCTTGTCAGTTGTACCGAAATATTTTTTGTTCGCAATCATTTTTTGTTGTGCGATGAAACCGTGCCAGCAACCCAATGATTGAGTGTATTTGCTAGAATCAGCATCATATTCAGCCATATCACGACGCATAATCGCAGCAGTATATTTAGCAATATCTAAACCAGTTTTAAATTGGTTTTGCACTTGCATACGCGCAGCATCTTCTGGGCTGATATCGCGCCAAGTGTTGCCGAATTTTGCTTTTAATTCGCGGATTGCATCAATCGCTGTTTGGTATGTAGTCATGATATTTTCCTGTATATAATTTTAGGATTTCATCAATCGAAGGGCTAAATCTGCTTGATATTCAATTGTTCAGATTTAGAGCGCTTCGTTGTTATGGACACAGCTTAGATGTAGTCAAAAAATTAATCCAATATTCTGCGTTAATTCTCAGTATTTATTTAAAAAATATATAGATCAAAGTCGTATTATAATTATAAGCATAATTCACAAACTGCTGTTTTTTATATTTAAAATAATATTTGTATTATCGAAATTTTGTATACAAAATAAACATAATGCGGTTTTTTTCTTCATTAGACCTAAGTATGACGCTCGATAAAAAAGCTTGGATCTTGATTTTTAAATAACTTTTCTCGTTTTATACATGCGATTTTAAACGCTTCCTCTGGATGTAATTCAATCAAATAAAATGCTTTAGCTGTTGCTTTGTTTCAAATACATACTAGGTAAAAAGATCAAACCATTTGTGTCATATAGCAAGATAAAAACCCAGTATTCCTTCTAAAAAATACGTCTTATTTAAGCAAATTGAATAACATTGAAATCGGGCTATTTTATAAAAGATCTTCTTCTTGAAATGCGTTTTTAAATCCAGTAGACAGATTTATTTAAATCGTAAAATTCCATTTTTGACAGTTTAAAACTTGATTGATAAATGCAAAAAATCACATTCGATAAAAATAATTTTTAAGCCAATAAAAGCAGGTTGATAGCGGCTTTTTTTTCATCATATTTTCTACCCAAGCCTTACGGCTTATGGCATAATCAACATAATTTCACGGCTTTATTATTGGTATTTTTTTTATGAATCTGGAACGGGTCGATCTTAATCTTTTAATTTACCTTGATGTTCTTTTACGTGAAAAAAATGTCACCCGCGCAGCAGAACAATTGGGTGTTACCCAACCTGCCATGAGTAATATTTTACGTCGTCTACGTAATTTATTTAATGATCCGCTATTGATTCGTTCTTCTGAAGGCATGACCCCGACAGAACGTGCTTTAGAGCTTCAGCCGCGTATCCGAGATGCCCTGGCTGATTTATCCATGATTTTGGAACCACGTACCGAATTTCGTCCTTATACCTCGAATCGGGTTTTCCGTATCATGACTTCGGACTATGCCGAAGCGACTTTAGTCCCTCGTCTGGTTAAAGCATTACGCTCAGAAGCTCCAAATGTTGTTCTAGACTTTTTAACTCCAAGTGATGTGTCTTATCGTGACATGGAACAGGGTAAAGTTGATTTAGCCATTAACCGATTCAATGAAATTCCACAAAGCTTCCACCAAGTTTTAGTTTGGCGTGACAGTTTCTCTTGTTTGCTAAATAACAAACACCCTGCCAGCTCAAATTTAAATCTTAAAAGCTACCTAGATGCCCAACATATCTGGGTGTCTAAAACCGGTATGGGCGTAGGCTTTGGCGTTAATCCTGAAAAACAAGCGGGTCTGGGCTGGATTGATCAAGCTTTAGAGCGTATTGGGCAAAAACGTAAAATTTCTGTGTTTACCCGTCATTATCAAATGCCTGCACTTTTGGCATCCAATGTTGACTTAATTGCCACCCTTCCAAGTCGTATTGCCCATCTACAATCGAACAATCCAAATCTGCTGATTAAAGATCCACCGTTTTATATTCCTGAATTTGAACTTAAAATGGCGTGGTGTCCTTTATTGCATCATCATCCTGCACACCGTTGGTTACGCCAGCTTATTCTGTATGTAGCCCGCCAAATGATTGAAGAAGAAAATCGCGAATTTTTAAGCAATAACTCACAATTTTCCCACTATTAATCGTAAAAATTCTTAAATTCTTCTTTTTTAAGATTATACTGTGCTCATCAAGGTAGTAATTTGCTTACTACCTTCAGTTTTTTTGTGTTAAAAATATTCCATAATAATGATGATCTACAGGTGGATTCGTGAGTCTTTTCCAGAATATCCTTATCATCGTGATACTGATTGCGGGAGCCGGTTTTCTATCTTTAACTGAAATTGCCCTTGCCGGTGCACGTAAGGTCAAACTTAAAATCCTGGCAGAATCTGGCGATGAACGCGCCCAGAAAGTTTTAGACCTACAAGAACAATCAGCCGACTTTTTTGCTGCTTCACAAATTGGTTTGAATGCCGTCGCCATTTTGGGTGGTATTTTAGGTGAAGCTGCATTTCGTCCTTATATCGTCAATTTTGTTGATCGCATTTATCAAGGCCCATGGACTGAAACCATTGGTTTTACGCTCTCTTTTACCTTAGTCACTTCACTTTTTATTCTTTTTGCCGATTTGATGCCAAAACGCTTGGCCATGATTGCGCCAGAAAAAATTGCTGTTTCTGTCATTAACCCGATTCAGGTTTTTATTAAAATTTGTAAGCCCCTTGCCTGGGTCATTAATGCCATCGCCAATTTGCTATTCCGTCTGTTTAAAGTGAATACCATTCGTGATGACAACATTACCTTTGCTGATATTTCCGCAGTGATGGATGCCGGTGCACAAGCGGGTGTACTACAAAAGCAAGAACATCATTTCATTGAAAATGTATTTGAACTTGAAGAACGTAATGTTCCATCAAGTATGACCACGCGCGAAAATGTGGTGTTCTTTACCTTAAAAGAGTCTGAAGCCAGTATTCGCCAAAAACTTGCAGAATATCCTTATTCCAAGTTTTTAGTGTGTAGTGAAAATATTGATGATGTGATTGGCTATATTGATGCCAAAGACATTCTGGTACGTATTTTAAATAATCAGTCTCTATTACAATTAAATGAAAATACCATTCGTAGTGTATTGACCATTCCAGATACCCTGACCCTTTCTGAATTGCTAGATCGTTTCCGTTCAACCAAAGAAAAATTTGCTGTCGTTATTAATGAATATGCCTTAGTTGTAGGGGTAATTACCCTATCTGACATTATGATTACCGTGATGGGCGATTGGGTAACTACCATTGAAGCTGATCAGCAAATTATCAAGCGTGACAACAATTCATGGCTGATTGATGGCAGTACCCCGATTGAAGACATCAAGCATGCGCTTGAAATTGATGAAATGCCGGATGATGAAAACTATGAAACTATTGCTGGTTTCATGATGTATAAATTACGCAAGATTCCACGTCCTGCCGATGCAGTGATATTTGGTGCATATAAATTTGAAGTAGTGGATGTCGATCATTTTAAAATTGACCAATTACTGGTAACCCGCTTACTGGAAAAATCCACAGATAGCGAAGAACATACAGATTCAGAGTAATTCTTCTGATGAAATGCCTGTAAATATAAGCTTATATTAGCGATGAGCTTTAAAAGCTATTCGGTATGATAGCAACTTGTTATTATTTTATTATTGAAGTTTTGATTAGAATAAAGATTTAAATTTGCCATAAAAAGCACCTAAAAATAGGTGCTTTTTTATCAAGCAAAATTATTTAAAGTGTTCAATCAGCTTTTCAATTACAAGCGCATAGTGAATACCAATATCTTCTTCCAGAATATTATAAGCATTATCAAACTGAACCATTGGCCAGCCTTCTTTCCAGAATGGGAAAATATTGTGTAAATCATGAGTGACCACAGCATCTTCACGAACAATTGCTTGTGCAACTTGTGATAAAACTTGCGCGGTTTCAGCACCATCAATCGCCATGTAATCAATTCCGCGTACTTTCAAAATACGGATACGGTCTTTCTTATATTTAATTTTTTTGGCTTGTCCTGCATTTAAACCCAATGCTAAAGTCACTGCTTCAACAAAGTTTTTTTCAAAAGCATCATGCAAAGCCACGATGGCTTGTTTATGTGCTTCTTGACGACCAGCTTTACCACCATTACGGATAATCTCTTTCGCTTCAGTATTCAGCACATCGTCTTTCATGGACTGTAAAATGTCTAAAATTTCGATATCGCTTAAAGATTCAGGAGATTGATCAGTCATGAACTGTCCTTGGACAAAAATAATAAAGGTCTATTTTCGCATAAATCATCATTTAATACAGGAATAAAATCTGCTTCTATACATTCTTCTTGGGCGACTGATTCAAAACAATACGGAGCAATAATCCTATTCAAAGAGACACATTCAAATATCCTTACTTCCTTAAATCCTGTTATTTGATATATATGCCGCAATCAGTCTATCTAAAAAATAACATGGTTTGAAATAGCCCAAAGTATGCAGCAAATATTTTTTACTTCTTATAGATAAAACCTCAGCCGACTTTTTCTCTGCTAAATGCCGTTAAATCATTTATATTAGCCTTACTTTTTATCTCGCTTCAATTCTTATGATCAGCAATAAACAAACTGCCCTTTTCTTAAAACAAATGCAGCAACAATACCCCGCAGCATTTAAAAGAAATTATTTGTTTTATAGCATGATCAAAACCAAAGGGATTTTAGATGAACTTAAAGAACTCATCCCTTGGGTTCTAGCAGCAATGATTTTTGTTTCACTTGCTATAAGTTTAGGTCATTTCATCTCGATCCAATTTCCACAATTTGATGCTTTCCGCTCGCATGGCATTGCTGTTTTAGCCATGATGTTGTTATTTATGCTTTACACGCCACTGGTTATTAAACAAATCAAACATAGCTCCACCTCCCTGTATCAACACTTGCGTCATACCCCGATTAAACTCGCTGTGCTGATTGTGCTTCAAACCCTTAATATTGCTTATATTGAAAGTACTTTTTTAGAAGTCATACTGTTTTTCTTTGCCTTAAGTTTCGGTTTTGTACGCTTTTATAAGGAAAACATGTTCCGTGAAGGCACTCAAAATGAGCAATATTTTTATTTACAAGAAACGCGCCGGATATGCTTCTGGTCATACAAACAAGTTTTAAAAATTAAATTAAAAAGTCTTTTAACGGCTAAACATTCGAAGGCACGTTATGCCCTGCAACAACAAGAAAAAAAGTTTGTCGACCTGCACATCCAGCTGATTCAATATGAAAATAAGCTGTGTAAAACCCATAAACATATTGATGTTGAAACCTACTTAGACAGCTTGATGTAAAGATTTACAGCCGTGTCTACTCATATGGCTCTTATTAGGGAAATAATTATTTTCCTCAACCCAGGTAGATTAAAAATGATCAAGAACTTTCAAAAACCCTATTAGTGAATTATTTTATAATCATAAACATATGAATTGATTGAAAAGAAAGCAAATAAACTGAAAGATGCTTGCCAAGTTTTATTTCGTCCTCTATTATTGCGCACATGCCCGAGTGGTGAAATCGGTAGACACAGGGGATTTAAAATCCCCCGCCCACAAAGCGTGCCAGTTCGAGTCTGGCCTCGGGCACCATTTTAAGACTAATTAAAATGGTGCAATAAAAGATCCAGCGATACGCTGGTTTTTTTATGCCTAAATTATTAGAATAAAAGCAAACCAATAAAAAGAAATAAAAAATGAATAAAAATAAACCACGTTATCTTCGATATATTTGCCTCTTCGCCTTAATTCTTTCATCCTTCACTTATGCAGCAGAGCCAGAGATAAAATCACCGAATCAGCTCATTTATTCTTTATTTTCCGGGACGATTATATTGGATAAAGATCAGCTCATTTTGCATCATTGCACTTTAGCCAAAGATCCATATCTGCTTGAATTTAATCACGCCAAAGATGAAAAACGAATTCGCACCCTGATGCAAAAAGACCGAGATTTTTGGCTTAATTTAAGAGCAAGTCCTTATCTCAAAAATGAAAAACGCTATTTAAGTGTGGATGGGATAGCAGAGATCCACCCCAAAGAAAGTTGTCATCTTTCCAAACTTTTATCTGATTTGAATAAATCTTCAAATATCAAACTATCTAATAGAGAGTGACTTACCACTCTCTATTGGATACCAACTCTTCCATTTCTATATCCATATAACCGTTATCCTGTACCACCATCATCATGGCTTCAGCAATATAGTCTGCCGCAGTATCATCCAGTGAAGAATCAAGATCTTCAAACTGTGGTTTCATCTTATTAATCAAAACCACGGTTTCGGTAGCAAAATGATAAATTTCTACTTCAGATAAATCAGGCTTTGCAACTTTTTTCGCAAACTGCTTAATAGTCTGCTTAACTTCAGCCACCAGAATATCGGGATAATATTCATCATCAAACATCGGGAGAAGTAAATCTTCAAACATACAAAACTCAAAAAAGACACGCATTAAAGCGAGCCTGTATAACATAAAGCAACACAATTACCAAACCCAACAACAAAAAAGTATCTGGTTTTATTCATACTCTTTTTTATTTAGTTTTTTACAGCGATCAATCTTCATTCATTGCCTTTACATTATGCGCTCGCACCCTACATGCATCTTGTTGAATAATTAGCAGATGGATTAGATCGAATCATTAGAAAAACCAATATTAATGAGCTTAAAAGCTAAGTTAATGAAATAAATGTAAGAATCACTGTCTTAAAAAAATTTATAGGATAACGTAGATTTCCCCTTACAAAATAATGATTCTCATATCTTAAATTTTCTAGTTTTGAACAAGGATTAGCTTTTAAAATATTAAACCAACAATGCCTTTCTAAAATACTAACTAGCCCCATTTAAACCGAAATGAATTATCTACATACCCGCTCTTACTTTCTGTAATTAAGGCAAACTAAAATATAATAAGAACAATTAAAACCTGCCCCTCGAAAAAAAATAAACCACTAATTTATTTAGACTTTTTAATTTATGTAGGGGTTTGGTTGAGTTTTCGATACATTCGATAGCATTACTATGATTTAAATAAAACTTACTTTATAAAATGAAAACATAATTTTTATAGGGAAATGTTATGAAAGCCATTTTAGTTACATTTCTTGCAATAACATCAGTAGCATGCTCTACAACACCAACCCAAGATACTCAAAAAAATACTATCTCTGAACCCGAAGTAATAGCGGCACAGCAAGCTTGGTGTAAATCATTACTTGATATCAGTTCAACCTATGATAAAAGCGGAAAACAAGCAGCAAATGATCTCGCAATCAAGGTGATTGATACTGCATATTTTTATCAGGATGGGCCTGTTTTATTTAAACCCACATTAACAACCAACCCTCAAACATTTAGAACCACAAAAGAAGGCGCTTTATCTTATTTCGTAGGAGGAAATCCAAATTTTCCTGGTGACAAAGGGTTTGCACTGGGTGGATGGCAAAAATGCGAAATTGATAATGCAGCTATAAATATATCTGGGAACAGTGCGACCACTTTAGGAAAAGTTCACTTCACCAATAAAAAGGGTGAAATGACAACTGTAGATAAAAGCTGGAAATTTGTAAAAGATAACGCAGGTAAATTAAGAATTGTTGTTCACCATTCTTCGCTTGAGCATCAAGGAAAATAATTACATCTTAAAGCAAAAAGCTCGATACCTTATCGAGCTTTTTCTTATTTATACACCTAAATTATTCATTGCCTGCCATACTTTAATTGCATCACTCATTGCCTTCACATCGTGCGCTCGCACCATACATGCACCCTGTTGAATACTCAGCAGATGTGCTGCTACCGAGCCTACAGCACGGTTTTGTGCATCCGCACCGCCCAGCGCTTCTCCAATAAAACGCTTGCGTGATAATGCGGAAAGAATCGGATATCCCATCTCGTTTAATTTATGAAATTCGTGCAAGAGTTTTAAGTTTTGCTGTGCATTTTTAGCAAAACCAAAGCCTGGATCAATCATGATATTTTCAGGTTTTACTCCGGCTTTCAAAGCATCCTCGACACGCCGCTGTAGCTCTTCT
>JBLZXS010000134.1:0-2851 GCA_050285325.1 Acinetobacter sp. | reverse complement strand
AAAAGCAAAAAGATTATCAAGTTGAAATGAAACAGGCTGCATGATTCATAAAAATCAAAAAAGGAAGCTTCGGCTTCCTTTTTTGATTACAAAATTAAAAAATTTCTTATATCTATTTTTTAATTGAAAAATAAAACAAAAAAGACAATACTGATTAAATATTAATCAAAAGAATAAACCACAAAAGGGATATAAATGGAAAATTTTATAAATAAGCTTCAAAGCCATATTGATCATGTTAAACGTGTTGGGGAACACTGTTCTACTGAGGAAACGACCAAACAAGCATTAATTTTACCACTCTTAGATATTCTCGGCTTTAGCCCTTACGATCCTACAAAAGTATTAGCAGAATTTGCTGCTGATTTTCCTGGAGTTAAATCTACAGAAAGAGTTGATTATGCTTTATATTGCAATGGGCAACCTGTGATGTTCATTGAGGCTAAACCCTATGTAGCAAATCTAACCAACCATGCCCCACAATTATCTCGTTACTTCAACAGTAGTCTTGGTGTTACTATCGGTGCGATTACCAATGGTAAAGAATGGCGTTTCTTTACCGATTTAATCAATACCAATGTCATGGATGAAAAACCCTTTCTAACAGTCGATTTTATTAAACATAAAGCTGAAGAATTGGTGCAGTTAGCAGAGTTTAGACATGATAATTTTCATGTTGAAAAACTACGTTTCTTTGCTGAAGAAAATCAATATATCCAACAATTTAAAGCAGTAATTAAGAAAAGTATTAATGAAATTGATCTAGATTTTGTTCGTTATGTCGCTCAGCAAGCAAATATTCAACGCCAATTAAACACTAAATTTCTAGAAACGATTCAACCCTTTGTAAAGCAAGCTGTAGAGCAAGCCATTAGTGATACCGTTGTAAAGGGGTTATCATCCCCAACGATTATTACCGCTCAAACAATTGAACCAAAGCCAGAGCAAAATGCTGAACAACCCATCGATAATGGATTTAAAGATATTGTTAATTCTGACAATGACAAAATTATTACCACAAAAGATGAGCAAGAACTATTTCGTATAGTGAGTGAACTTTTCCCTGAATCAGATTTAGCAACCAGAGATACTGAAAGCTATTATTCTGTCTTATATCAGAACAAAAATAATCGTTGGTTATTTAGATATGATGTAAATCGAAAACGACCTACGATTCAATTTAATATAAATATTGATGATCAGCGAAAATTAGAATTATTACGTGCAGGCTTAGAAGTATTAACTAATGGACAAGTATATTTAGATAAACCAGAACATATTTATCGGGCTGTAGGCATTCTCAAAGATTGTCTGGATTATTGTAGTAACGATGATAATTTTAAAAGAAATGCTGCTTCTTAATTTTAAAGTGTCTAGTCATAAAAAAAGGACGCCTAAGCGTCCTTTTTTTAAGTCAAAACTTAGTCTTCTGAATCTCTTAAATCTGATTCATTTTCAGCTTCATCAGCAATCGTTTCATCATCAACCAAAGTTTCAGAATCAATTAAAGCTTCAGCGGCAATAACTTCTTCGCCTTCAACTGCTTCAACAAACTCTTCTTCTTCAACGGCTTCAACTGAA
The DNA here is from genome assembly GCA_050285325.1 of Acinetobacter sp. Classification (GTDB taxonomy): domain Bacteria; phylum Pseudomonadota; class Gammaproteobacteria; order Pseudomonadales; family Moraxellaceae; genus Acinetobacter. Next base: position 1,270 of record JBLZXS010000134.1, on the reverse strand, counting down.
ACAACACCAACCAAGACTTCTTCATTACCTAGACGGATTAGACGAACACCTTGTGCATTACGACCTGTGGTAGCAACTTCTGAAGCACGGGTACGAACCATCGTACCACCATCAGAAATCAACATCAGCTCTTTGCTTTCATCAATGGATACTGCACCAACCAACTCACCGTTACGTTCAGATGTTTTAATTGCAATCACACCTTTACCACCACGTTTTTTGGTTGGGAATTCGCCCACCGGGGTACGTTTACCGTAACCGTTGGCACATGCACACAACACTTCGCCAGTTTCCGGTACAACCACCAGTGACACGATACGGCTGATTAATGCTGAATCTGAACCATCTTCGTCATCAGACTCGATATCAGTTTCGTCATTTTCTTCAAGCTGTGCAGCTGCACCAATGGTCACACGCATACCGCGTACACCTTTAGCAGAACGACCCATTGAACGAACGTCAGTTTCTGCGAAACGAATCGCCTTACCTTCATTCGAGAACAACATGATTTGCTGTTCGCCATCGGTAATTGCAACACCAATCAAGGTGTCATCACCATTGAGTTCAATTGCACGTAAACCATTTGAACGAACATTACTAAACTGTTCAAGTTCTACACGTTTGATCGTACCGTACTCGGTCGCCATAAATACGTAGAAGTTTTTACGAACCGCTTCGGCTTGCTGTGCAAAATCAACAATAATTTCATCGTCTAGATCAGTCGCTGAAAGCTCGACACCCAATTGCTTCAATTGAATGCGTAATGCATCAGACAAGTCATCCGCACCATCTTCAAGTTCAGCAAGTGCCGCTTCAAGTTCAACAAAATGCGAATTGATGATTTCATTTTCTTGCAATTTCACAGCATTAGCTTTTACAAATGCCTTGAAATCGACCAGACGATCTTTAAATTTCTTCGGTGCGTCAATCACCGGAAGAATCGCTGTAATCGTCTCATTAGCATCCAGCGGCAACAAGTTCACCATTGGGCGACCTTTTGCACCACGAGATGCTTGTGGTACTTCGTAAACTTTCAGACGATAGACTTTACCCACATTGGTAAAGCATAGAACCGTCGCATGGTTCGATGTCACAATCAGGTGCTGAATGTAATCATCAGTTTTCATGGATGTTGCAGACTTACCACGGCCACCGCGACGCTGTGCAGCATAGTCAGAAAGTGGTTGAGTTTTCGCATAACCTGTTTTAGAAACAGTTAGTACCATTTGCTCTTCAGGAATCAAGTCTTCGCGAGAAAAATCGATACGTG
>JBLZXS010000133.1:0-3135 GCA_050285325.1 Acinetobacter sp. | reverse complement strand
ATCTGAATTTGTGAAAAAAGCTTAATTCACACGGATTAAAAATCAGAAAGCTCTAGCTGAAATGCTAGGGCTTTTTTTACGAAGTCCTGGTCAGCTGATTAAGTATTTTACTGAGCATCTGAATTTTAAAAAAACTTAGATAAGGAACCATCTAGAAAGATAGCGGGCATTTTTTTATATTTTATCTATAAACTTAGTATTGTTGCTCAAGTATTGATACATCAGGTTTATGCTTGGCTAAACAGCATGGTATAACCATAAAAATAATCTTTAAGAATTTTTTGTTATGCCACACATTCATCTTGAATATTCTGACAATGTTGAAAACCTGGAACCGAAACCCCTTCTGATTGCACTAAACCAAGCCTTGGTTGATGGGGCATATGTACATTCTGCAAATGATATAAAAAGCCGTGCCATTCGTCAGCAGGATTATGTCATTGGGTTGAGGGATGACTCTCAAGCCTATGTACATGCCAAAGTTTCTTTATTGACCGGACGCAGTGTGGAGTTACAGCAGGCAATTTCCCAATTGTTATTAACCACGTTGGAGCAGCATTTACCTCAGCAAAGCCAAGTAAAGCTACAGATTTGTGTGGAAATTTTGGAAATGCAGAAAACCACTTATTCTAAAAAAATCATCTAGACCTTAATCAAGATCAAGAGAGTAGATCTCTGTTTATTCTCTTGATTTTTATTTTTTATTTAATAAATTTAAACCAAATTTAGCAGTGTAAATCGAACTTTTACTGGACATAAATACAGATATTTTTGATTACAAAATAACCACATTAAAAACCTGAAACTTATTTATATTTTATTAAACAGTCAGTTTTAAAAAACAAAAAAATAATGAAATTCTTATAAATTTTAAAATAATAAAGGGGGATTCAATATGGCCGGATGGTATGAAATCAGTCAAACAGACGATGGACAATATCGTTTTGTGTTAAAAGCTGGAAATGGTGAAGCAATTTTAACCAGTGAATTATATAAGGCAAAAGCTTCTGTACAGATTGGGATTGAATCAGTTCAAAAAAATAGCGTAGATAATCATCGCTATGAACGCCTGGAAGCGAAAAATGGTAAACCTTATTTCAACTTAAAAGCTGCGAATCATCAGATTATTGGTCGCAGCCAAGTCTATTCAAGCGAGCAATCACGTGAGAAAGGCATAGAATCAGTCAAAAATAATGGATCAACCACCAAGATTAAAGAACTCATTACCTAGCTTTAAATGATGAACATTAGATTTTTTTATCATGGTTAAAACTCTCTTTATTTTTCTCCCTGAGCTGAATTGAAATTTATTTCAAGTCTGCACAAGAGAAATAAAAAGAGTTATGAAAGAAATCTATGATAAGGCATGTATTGATACATGCCTTATTTTTTACTGGCACAATAAAACCCAGATTTTAGTAGCTAAAGTGAATGTAAAAAACCTGATCTTAAACACCATCAAAGCAGTTAGTGACCAGGTTTATCAATCATATTTTTAGAAACGCTTAGGAATTCGTTGTCCGTTCGGCACAGGTATTTCGGCTTTTTTAAGCACACCGAACAACCAGGTTTCAGCGTGATTTACCGCTTGTTTCAAATCATCACCTTGCGCTAAACGACCGGCAATGAAGCTTGCCAATGAGCAACCTGAACCGTGATATTCACCTTCAAGGCGTGGACAGCGGGTTTCGGAAACCAGTTCGCCATTCATGTATAACGCATTGCGAATATAGTCTGGGGTATCTTCATGTCCACCTTTGACTAAAATGGCTTTTGCACCCATTTCAAACAGCTTGGCGGTCGCCTGATCAATGTCTTCAACACCGGTTAAAGCCCGAAGCTCTACAGTATTTGGCGTAATGACTGTGGCAAGAGGAATTAGTTCTACAAATGCTTTTACCAATGTTTCTTGATTACCCAGTGAACCGCCACTATTGGCGACCAGTACCGGATCGAGTACATATAAATAATCAGGATGTTCACGTAAAAAATCGGCTAAAGCAGCAATGTTATCTGTCGTACCAAGCATGCCTGACTTAATGCATTGAATCGGTAAATCACCCACCACTGCATTGGCCTGAGCCAGCAATAATTCTTTTGAGGTCGCTTCAAAGCCAAACACTTGTTGTGAGTTTTGAATGGTGAGCGCAGTACAGGCAATTGCTGCATGTGCACCACTTTGACCAATCGCTTCAATATCTGCCTGCAAGCCAGCTCCACCCGATGGATCTAAACCAGAAAAGCAAAGTACAGTAGGGCGCACAATGATGTCCTTCTTTACAAAATTTGCGTTAGTATAGGCAACTTTGAGCCAAGTCTCGATAGTATTTGTTAAGTAAAAATTGAAGATGAAAGGGTAGGCTGTGATTAAGAATTTATTGATTGATCTTGACGGGACACTGACCGATCCAAAAGTGGGCATTACCGCTTCTGCACGTTTCGGATTAAACAAAGTCGGTCATCCAATTCCTGAGAGTGAAAATATTGACTGGATCATCGGCCCGCCACTCAAAGCCTCCTTGGCAAAAATTTTAAATGTCGCAGTAGATGATGTTTTGGCTGAACAGGCTTTAATGGGCTACCGTGAACGATTTGCGGTGACCGGTTTATATGAGAACCATGTATTTAATGATGTGGCTGAAACTTTAAAAACATTACAACAACAAGGCTATCGTTTATTTTTAGCCACCGCAAAGCCTGAAGTATATGCGCGACAAATTTTAGAGCATTTCGAGTTGTTGCAATATTTTGTGCATCCTTATGGCAGCGAGCTGAATGGGGATCGCACCAATAAAGCCGAATTGATCGCTTATATTATGCAAAAAGAGCAACTAAAACCTGAAGAGTGTTTAATGGTCGGAGACCGTGAACATGATATTTTTGGTGCGCGCCATAACGGGATCGAAACCATTGCCGTGGAATATGGCTATGGTGCTGATGAAGAACTCACTGCAGCAAAACCGAAAGCCAGAATCCAGAGCTTTGCCAAGTTACTGGATCATTTAAATTAGCCTGGACGCTAAAGTAAAATTTATTTTTCAATCCCTAAAAAAGGATCTGCTGATCCTTTTTTAATTTCTAGAATTAAAATAAATCTTCACTGAATCAACCCAAATCCAGATATAAAGTTTCTTT
>JBLZXS010000132.1:0-5963 GCA_050285325.1 Acinetobacter sp. | reverse complement strand
CGATTTTCATCGCTTCAGGTACGGCTGCATAACCATAACCGGGTAGATCGACCAGACGCTGATCCGGATTACCCAAGTTAAAAAAGTTGATCATTTGGGTACGACCTGGCTTTTTCGATGCACGTGCCAGCTGTTTTTGATTGGTTAAAGCATTGATGGCGCTAGACTTGCCTGCATTTGAACGACCCGCAAAAGCAATCTCGTAGCCGGTATCTTCTACACAAAGATCCAGTTTTGGCGCACTCATCAAGAATTCGGCTTTGCGTAGCCAGTTGAGTGAACGCACAGAATATTCAGTAATGGCTGGATCAACTTTTTTCTCGTAGCTGATTTTTTGCTTAGGCGCATGTGCCGTCTTACTGTTTTTGGATTTTCCTCTGCTGTGGTGCATAACTCAACTTCAATAAATGATCTACAAAGAAACATTATAAAGGAAGTCGTCTAGGCAAGCGACCTTTGCATTTTGAAAGCAGAAAACTTCGGCTGATTATTTAGAGGTTGATCAGTGAAATAGGGGATAAGGTAGCCACTTTGCTGGTGCTGTTTTGATCTAGTACATCGACTAAACGATATTGATCCAAGGCTTGATAAAAATTCTCAAGTGCTTGATCTAAAATACCTTTAAGACCACAGTTACTGCGTAGTACACATGGCGGTGTATTGCATTCTACAATCGGATTGCTTCCTTGCAGAATACGCACAATTTGTCCCAGATTTAAATTTAAAGTTTCTGCATTTAAACGAATTCCGCCGCCTTTACCACGCGTGGTAATGATCCAGTCCTGTTTTCCCATGAAATGGACAATTTTAACCAGATGGTTTTGTGAGACATGCAAATCCTGTGCAATTTCTGCGATGGTATAAGGGGTGTCTCTGGGTCTGGAGATGTACATCAATAGACGCAAGGCATAATCAGTAAATTTATTGAGTTGCATAGAGTCTTTAAAAGATGAGGAGGGAGATTTATAGGGTAGCTTGAAAGTCCCCCGAAAGGAACTTTCAATCAGAATCAATGAATTAATTATTCAGCATTTAGCCTTTAACTGGTGCAGAAACCTGAACCACATCACCTGCTTTGTAGTTTTCAAGCAAGATGTTGGCAACAGAATATTCTGTATGATTTACTTCAGGTTTTACATCAAAAACAAATTGATCTGCAGATTGGGCATCAGCAAACGTAAATTGTTGTGGTTGTTGAATGTCATGTCCAGGAACTTTAACTTTCACAGAAATATAGCTTCCTGCTTCTGCATTAACCACGGGCTGACCATCTTGTGCTTTTAAAGTAAAACGTTTGCCAGTTTCTGTGCTTTCAACTGTAGCAACTTCAAAAGCACGCCATCCAGCCCAACCGCCATTTTGTGCAGCCAGGTTTTCATATTTCTGTTTTTCTACTCCAGCTAAAATGCCTGCCAATTGCATATAAGCTTCTTTCCAGGCAGCAATCAGGTCAGATTCAAAAGGTACATTTAAAACTTCGCTGATTGAATGCAACAGGTTGTCACCCACAATGGCATATTGATCGGGTTGGATATCAAGGCTGACGTGCTTAGTGGTGATGTGCTCGATTGCTTTAGCCAATACGCTTGGGTTTTCAATATGTTCTGCATAAGCCAATACTGCAGCAGCTAAGGCGCGTGGCTGACGACCGCTAGTTTGATGATCTAAGTTAAAGACATTTTTTAATTCTGGATTGTTATTCAGCATGCGGTTGTAAAAATAGCTGGTAAGCGCAACACCATTTTCACGAAGGACAGGGACAGTTGATTTAACAAGTTCAATATGTTGTGGAGTCATGGCTAGAACATCTGCGTTGTGGCTATAAGATGTATTTAAAATACATCTTATAAAATCGGTTGTAAATACATCTTTTAGAAAAACCCTAAAAAAGTTATGGAATATCTAAATATCCCATAATTTTAAAAATCTTGATAGGAATAAAAAGAGTTATTTTTTGCCGAAAAGAGAGCCGAGTAAACCACGCACAATTTTCTGTCCAGTACTGCCCCCTAAGCTGCGTGCCGCACTTTTCGCAAATGTCCCCACGATATCTTGAGTTATTTTTTCACGCTGTTTCGATGCGCGTTCAGCTTCTTTCTGCTGCTCACGTGCAATACGTTCTTGTTCACGTGCTTGCTGTTTGGAAAATGCTTCCTGTTCTTTGGCTTGTTGTTTGGCTAATGCCTCTTGTTCCTTGGCCTGCAGTTTCGAGGTTTCCTCGGCAACGGCTTGTTGTTGCAGTTGAACTACTTTTTGTTGCAACATTTCATAGGCACTTTCACGGTCGACATGTTGTTCATAAATCCCCGCGACAATACTCTGCTGCATCAGGATTTTGCGTTCATCTGCGCTAATTGGACTAAATGACGAGTAGGGCGGCATCACCCAGCCGCGTTCGACAATTTGTGGAATTCCCTGTTCGTCCAGACAGCTAATTAAAGCTTCACCCACACCCAGTTCGGTAATGGCTTGATCAACCTTAAATTCAGAGTTGGCACGGAAAGTATCAGCTGCGGTTTTGACCGCTTTTTGATCTTTAGGTGTAAAAGCGCGTAAGGCATGTTGGACACGGTTACCTAGTTGCCCTAAAACACTTTCGGGCAAGTCGAGAGGATTTTGAGTGACAAAATAAATTCCCACGCCTTTGGAGCGAATCAAACGCACCACCTGTTCAATTTTTTCCTGTAATGCTGCACTGGCATTATCAAACAATAGATGAGCTTCATCAAAGAAGAACACCAGTTTGGGTTTATCCATATCACCTACTTCAGGCAATTGTTCAAATAGCTCGGAAAGCATCCAGAGTAAAAAGGTGGCATACAATTTAGGGGTATTCATCAACTTATCTGCTGCCAGTAAGTTGATATTGCCCCGTCCTTGGCTGTCGGTCTGAATAAAATCAAGGATATTTAAACTGGGTTCACCGAAAAATTGATCGCCACCTTGGTCGGCAAGAGCCAATAAATTGCGTTGAATGGCACCTAGGCTTGCCGGTGAAAGATTGCCGTATTCAGCTTTAAATTCTGCAGCATGATCCGAAACATAAGCGATGATTGATTTTAAATCCTTAAAATCAATCAGGAGCAAACCCTGATCATCTGCAATCCGAAAAACTGCTGAAAGTACACCTTCCTGAGTGTCATTCAGATTCAGCATTTGCGCTAATAATAATGGTCCTATTTCCGAAACCGTGGTACGAATCGGATGACCTTGCTCACCAAATAAATCCCAAAACACCACTGGTGATGCTGCAAAGGGGATGGATTTAATATTTAAGCTTTTAATACGCTCCTCAAATTTGGGATTGCTTGAACCCGCTTTGGCCAGGCTGGAAACATCACCTTTGGCATCGGCTAAAAATACCGGCACACCAATTCGGGAAAAGTTTTCAGCCAGCACTTTTAAAGTCACGGTTTTACCTGTTCCGGTTGCCCCGGCAATCAAGCCATGGCGGTTGGCGAACTGTGAATGTAAAACAATTTCTTGTTGAGGGTTGGAAGTTTTCTTGGCAATAACGATTGATGTACCCATAAATATTCCTGTTTTATGTTCTTGTGTTTTAAGTTATTCAAGTTGTTGCATATTCAATTTTTTTAATGCGTTTTCTATATCTTGTATTAAATCTTGAGGATGTTCTAGTCCTATACAAAAACGAACCAATAATCCTTGTTGTAAATGTGTGTGCTCAAGTACGCGCATATCTTTTAAGTTATAGAGCATCACCAGGCTAACCGGACCACCCCAGCTAAAACCCAGTTTAAACAGTTGTAAGGCATCACAGAATTGACGAATATCTGCAAGCGTATATTCCGGTTTGAAAATCACACTGACCAAACCGGCACTTTCACCTGTGCTACAAATCTCTTTCCAGTAATCATGCCCGGCAGAAGACTCATCGGCAGGATGCAGCACCTGAACAAATTCTTTTTGTTGTTTTAGCCAGTCCAGCAGTTTTAAAGTGCTGTGTGATTGATGTTGATAACGCAGTTGCATTGAGGCAAGACTACGTTGTACCTGTGCAGCATCATCACCTGAAATGGAAATGCCCTGAATGGCATGCATACGGAACAGTTTATGGTGGAGATTTTTATCACGGGTCACAACCGAACCCATCAAAATATCACCACCACCACTTGGATATTTCGTCAGTGCATGTACCGTCAGATCGACCCTTAAATGTTGATCAGAAAAATCAAAGGCATTAAAGGCAAGGCCGGCACCCCAAGTGTTATCGAGGGCGGTCAAAATATGAGCCTGTTTGGCTTTTTTCACTAAACCGACCAAATCTGGAAATTCTAAAGTCACAGAACCCGCTGCTTCCAGCCAAATCAGTTTGGCTTTATCGGTCGGCTGGAAAGTTGCAGCATCAATTGGATTGTAGACTTTTACTGTAATGCCATAACGCGTTTCCAGATTACGCAAATGTTCCATGTTTGGACCATAGATATTATCTGCAACCCAGACTTCATCTCCGTGTGCTAAAAAACAAGAATTAACTAAATTAATTGCAGATAAACCGCTTGGCGCAAGCAGGCAATAATCGCCCCCTTCAAGCTGCGCGATGTTGTCGCCTAAGGTAAAAGTTGTTGGCGTGCCGTGCGTGCCATAACTATAGTCATAGTCATCGGTCCAATGGCGATTAAACAGTGCATCGGTATTTTGAAAAATAATGGTCGATGCACGAAACAGGGGAGGTTGAACCGTAGAAATGTACTGAGGGGCTTTCCGTGGTGCATGAATCAGTTCTGTTTGTAGATTCTTTTTCAAAGTTTTGCTCTAAGTCGTATCAAAATTAACCTTAGCTTAAGAGAAACGCCTTAATTAGGCTATATAAATGCCGAAATGTATAAAAAGCGATACGGACTAAAAAGTTGGCTTCATTTTTGCTAAACCTATATCAGAGCTACAACAATAGGTGGAGGCGCATGAAGTCGCAATTAAAAGTACATTATTTTCAGCATATTGCTGGTGAAGGGTTCGGTAGTTGTTATCAATTTTTAAAACAGCATAATGCTAAAATTACTGCAACGGAGTTTTTCGCATTACCTGTTGACCGTCCTTTGGATATTGAGGCTTTGCCTCATGTAGAGGATGTAGATCTACTCATCATTATGGGGGGGACGATGAGTGTGAATGATGAAGCAAATTTCCCCTGGTTAAAAGTAGAAAAACGCTGGTTAAGACGTTATTTATCTATGGGTAAACCCGCTATAGGTTTGTGTTTGGGCGGGCAACTTATCGCCAATGCATTGGGGGCAGCAGTCAGCCGTAATGAAAAACAGGAGTTGGGCTGGACTGGGGTACGCAAAGTAAATCATGTGCCTGAAGAGTGTTTTGAATTGCCTGCGCAATTTAATGTAATGCAATGGCATAGTGAAACCTTTGAAATTCCGAAAGGAGCGATTCATCTGGCGGAAAATGATGCCTGCCGCAATCAAATGTACCAAATTGGCAAAAATGTCTTGGGATTCCAGTTTCATCCTGAAATCACCCCGGAAACATTAAAGCTGTTTTTAGATAATGATGAAGAGTTGCTCAACTTCTCAGGCGAGTATGTACAATCCGAGCAGCAATTAAAAAAGACCTCAAAAAATAATTTTATTCAAGGAAATCAAATATTAAATCAAGCAATACAGTACGTTTTGCAAAAAACGGCATCCTGATTCATTTTTAAACAATGTTACAAATTGATGAACTTAAAAAGATGGGGAAAAGTTGAAAAGAGATTTGCTTAAGCGTTAAACAGTGGCTATAATGAGCGACCCTTTAATGAAAGGGGTTAACTACCAATAACGTAGTTAATATCGTGACAGTCGTGGCATCGATCATGACCTTAGTGATTTTCACTGCCTTTGACACTTACCAATAGGGTGAGATGCGTCAGAGGTGATTCTTTATATATTTGGCTTGGAGTTTACTGGTATGTCTAACCAGAGAATTCGTATCCGTTTGAAGTCTTTTGA
>JBLZXS010000131.1:0-4135 GCA_050285325.1 Acinetobacter sp. | reverse complement strand
GATTGGCGTAACCGCGAAAAATGGGATGAATATTTAAGTGCCGCAGCCGATATGTTTGAACGAACCAGTACCGACTCCGCACCTTGGTATATTATTGCCACCGATGATAAAAATACCGCGCGTTTAGAAGTCTTGCGCGCTATTTTAAAACAGCTGAAAGCGGATTAAGCTCTCAGCAGTAACATAGATCTGTCATGATCGAGCAGTATTTATAACAAGTGGTTTAATTCACCACATGGGCTTTTTGTTTTTGCTGAACGCCTTTGGCAATTTTGTAACATTCTTCTACATGAGCTTCAGCCACTTTTTTCATCACAAAATAGCCTAAACTTGCGGCAATAATTTGCCCGCCCAAAGGAATAAATTTAGTCACCTGTTTGGTGATGACCTTGGCTGCCACATTGTTGAGGGATTTTTTGACCGCGGTACGGGCGACCACCAAACCAGAAAACTCGACTCCGCGTTTACGCAATTCGTTCCATTGCACTTGTTTGGTTTCCGGGTCGAATACACTGATTTGTTCGGGGGCCAAACCAAAACGTGCATTCACTTCTGGAATGAGTTGTGACAAAATTCCGACGTCGATGACAACATCCAGAAATGGCACAGGCACGACTGCAGCACCTGCAGAAAAGTAAGCGCGTTTTTTGACAAGTTCTAAGCATTCTGCACGAATGGTTTCCAAATTTAATGCGGGGTCTATTGAGTCTGGAATTTTATCTATTTTCATAATGTAAATACCTTGAACTTGGTGTTGGTTTTTCTATTCAATCATTATTAAGGCACGAATTTCAAACACATTTTTGATTCGAACCGAAACCTAAAAGTGACATAGACAGATGCAGATGTATAGTAAATAATCTTTATGGTTTTGTAGGCATTTCATTTTTGAAAATTAAAGGGGTAGTTTATTCATGGCAATTCATGTGATTCAAAGTCAGCGTATTGATGTACTGGTACATGCAATGCTGACGACCGTGAATAAGCCTGCCACAACGCCTTTTCAGGTGCTGCAAACCCAGCACTTTATTGTACCGTCGCATGCGGTTGAAGCCTGGTTGACCCAAAAGCTGGCCGAACAAAAAGGCATCAGTGCCAATACCCAGTTTCATCACCGTATTCGTGGCTTTCAATGGTCGGCCTATCAGTGGGTGCTGGTCGATCAAAAAGAACAAGTCCGTAAAGCCAATATTCCGCGCATTATTATTAAGTGGCGCGTGTTTCAGGCGCTGAAAGCCTTTATTCAGGCGGAACAAAATCCATTAGTCTTAGATCATCCTTTACATTCCATTGTGCAAAGGATTTATGACAGTGCCGACCGCTTAGAGCAAGGAGTAGAAAAACAGCTGAAAAAGCAGGGCATGCTGTATTGGGTGGCGGAACAGGTATCACGTCTGTTTAGTCATTACATGGAATATCGTGGGCATTGCCAGAAAAATTGTCCACCGAATATGTGCAGTTGTCCAAGCAACTGGTTACAGGCTTGGGGGCAAAATAAAGAACTCACCATTGAAGATATGTTCTTTAAAACCAATACTGAAATTTCTGAATTTACCCTGAACCAGGCGCGCGAACTGGAAGCCTGGCAGCGCTGGTTATGGCAGGAAGTGTTTCATCAGGACTTTGAGCAAATGCAAAGTATTGATGCGATGTTCTGGGAAATTCTGGATGATCCAGAAACCCGTAAAGCAGCCTTAAAAAAATTGCCGCAACAACTGGTAATTTTTACCTTGCTTGACTTACCGCCCATGCAACTGGAATTTTTACGCCGTTTGGGACAGTACATCGATATCTATATTCTGCATTATAACCCTTCGCAAGAATATTGGGCAGATAGTGTCGATCCGAACTGGAAAGCACGTTACGACGTACGCGTGAAAGAGCGTTTTATTGCCAAAAATCCGAAAGCCAGTGATGCCGATATTGAAAAATTCTTTCAGGAATTTACCTTAAATTTTAATGCAGAACAGCGTGAGTCACGTCATCCATTACTGACCCGTTTTGGCAAGCAGGCCCGAGATCATTTTTCATTGTTGTCCAACTTGTCTTCCGGCGAAGATGGGGTCTGGGCAGATGCCTTTGTCGATGAATATAAACAGAATTTGCTCGGTAAAATCCAGTCGGATGTGTTGTATCTGGTCGAACCAGAACAGCATCAATATGTTTTAGATGAACAGGATGATTCGATACAGATTCATGTCTGTCATTCCAGTTTGCGCCAGCTTGAAGTTTTAAAAGAACAACTGATTCACTGGCTGGCACAAGGCACAAAAGATGCACCACGCAGGCCGAGTGATATCTTGGTTTTAAGTCCAAGTTTGAGTGAACTTGAACCGCTGATTCGCAGTGTATTTGCACCGCCACCCAGTGAGCGCGATCTGATTCAGCAAAAAGCGGGGAGCAGTCATCAACTCTCCAAAGACAGTGTTTATTTGCCGATTAAAATTGCCGGCGTGACCCAGTTGGATGCGCTGAATGCCTGGAAAGCCGTGCTGGGAAGAATTGAGCTGATTCAAAGGCGCTTTACCATTGAAGATTTTGCCGACTGGCTCAGTCTGGGGGCAACCCAACAGCGCTATGGTTTAGAAGTCAATTCGATTGAACGCATCACGGAATTGCTGGTGGATGCCGGTTTTAAACGTGGACTGGATGCCGGGCATTTAAAGCGCAGCCTTTGCGAGGGCGATGAAGACTACCGTTTTAGTTTTAAATTTGCGCTTGATCGTCTGGCTTTGGGCGTCGCGATTCCCGAACATACCTTGTTTCAAGGCACACTGAGTTTTGCCAAAGTCTTGCCAAGCGACTTTGAACTGATTGCCAAGTTGATTCAGATTTATCAGGACTTTGATGCACGCCGTGACTGGATGATTGCACATGAGCAAGGCCAAAGTGTAGCTGTAGAGCAGTGGCTAAAATGTCTGATGCAGGATATTGCCGAGTTTGAAGAGGCAGGTGTTGAATCCTTAACGGCTGTTTATAAAATTATTAAAAAACAGGAACGAATGCTGACACTGGCGAGTTTCTATGATGAACATGATCATCATGCCTTGCGCAGTTTAAGTTTGCCGTTGCCTTATTTGCTGGCGGAAATTAACACCACTTTGGAAACCCAACTGGAACATGCGGAACCGACTGGTCAGATTACCTTTAGCCAGATCGGTCAGATTCGCCCTGTGCCGTATAAATTGATAGTGATGCTAGGACTCGACAGCGGCAAGTTTCCGAATCGTAGCCAGCATTTGCCTTTTGACCTGATGGATTTGCTGAAACCCCAGTTGGGCGATCGTTCCCGTCTGGAAGATGATCAGGGTGCATTTTTAGATAATCTGCTGTTGGCGCAGGATAACCTGTGGCTGTTTTATAACGGCTTCGATATCAATGATGGTGAAGTGCGTGATCCATCCACCGTGTTACAGGAACTGATTCAGCATCTGGCCTTTATTGTTCAGACCAAACAGCCCGATACAGAAGCGGATGCAACCGTGGAGATTAATGGGGTAGAGGTGCCTGAACAACTGCAGTCACTTTATCATGTGCATCCTTTATTACCCTTTGATCCAGTAGGATTTGAGTCGGCTCGACCAGTGCGTTATCAGGATCAGTGGTTCTGTGTGGCGGGGCAGCTTCGGCATGCAACCGGGCAACGTTCGTCTTGGGTGAATACGCCCTATCAAAATTTGCAGCAAGAGGTTCAGGTGCTGGACAGTCATCAATGGATTCAGGATGTCACTTTCCCGGCACGTTTATATTTAAAAACCTTAGGCGTGGAAAATTTGCGCCCTGAAGATTTACCCGCGGTACAAGAACCTTTGTTACTAGATGGTTTGGGACGTTATGCCGTGCGCCAGTTCTTGCAAAAGCAGGAGGGTGCCGCGCAAGCTGAATTACTGATGGATCAATTGCCGATTGGCAAGCTGCAACACAGTAGTTGGCAGATGAGCGTGGTGGAGCAAGAACGTTTAAAAGCACGATTGTTGAAATATACCCCTGAAGTTACGCCCACCACGCAGCAGGTGTGGAAGGTGAATGATCATGTTTATATGAACATCAACCTGCCGAAAAATAGTGCAGAAAAATGGGTCAGTCTGGAAGCATCGAGTGCGCGTGCCAAACGTCGTGCTAAAGTCTGGCTGGA
>JBLZXS010000130.1:0-3486 GCA_050285325.1 Acinetobacter sp. | reverse complement strand
AGAAGAAATTTTATCCAACCTGGAAAATCAGCAATACCAAGTGAATGATATTCAGCATGATTCCCGGTGCTGCGCCTCAGATCAGCATTATGCACATGATGTCACTCAGGTCGATGAAAATACCCCAGCACGATTTAATGCAGATCCATCGCGCTTGTTTGAAGCGTCCGGCTCGGCAGGTAAAGTTTGTGTCTTTGCGGTACGTCTGGATACCTTTGAAAAAATTCCCAGTCAGGTGTTTTATGTCGGTACCAATAGCCAAGAAGATTTAACCGCTATTCGACGTTTCCTTCTAACCGATTTACCACGCTTGCCAATTGCGGGGGAGTATATTCATCGTGTCGCTTATGATATTGGCGCCGAATATGGTAAAGATACGTTCATGTTTATCGAAAAGTTCGGGACCGCCAAAGTGCCCGCTGCTTTCGCCATGAAAGATAAAGTCGATGGCTGCCTGGAACAAATCGGCATGAAAGGACTGTCAGATAAAGTCTTGCAAATGGTGAGCAAATTTTTGCCGTCGCATTTGCCGAAACGCATGAATGAATTTCGTGATCTGTATGAGCATCATTTGGTGCTGCGCATCGAAAGTCAGGATGTTGCGCAAGTTCAGCAATTTTTAAAACAATATTTTTCATCCCATACCACTGGGAATTATTTTCTTTGTGATGAAGATGAAGGCCGAAAAGCCTTTTTACATCGTTTTGCGGTAGCGGGTGCGGCCATTCGTTATCGTGATACGCATAGCAGTGAAGTGCAAGATATTGTGGCTCTGGATATTGCCTTACGTCGTAATGACCATGAATGGGTCGAAACTTTGCCTAAGGAAATGGATGAGCTGATTATCCATAAACTTTATTATGGCCATTTTTTATGCCATGTGTTCCATCAAGATTATATTGTGAAGAAAGGTGTTGATCCTTTGGCGATAGAACATCAAATGTGGCACTTACTGGATGCTCGTGGTGCAGAATATCCGGCTGAACATAATGTCGGGCATTTGTATGCCGCCAAACCGGCTTTAAAAAATCATTATCAAAAGCTGGATCCGACTAACAGTTTCAATGTCGGGATTGGTCATACATCTAAATTAAAACATTGGACTTAATCATTAAGATGAACAAGACAAATTTTTAAAGTGCTGTTTTAGAACAGCACTTTTTTTATGATGAATTGACTGTTTCGTCAGACAATGCTTAAAAGAAGTCATAAACAAATAATTAAAAATAGGTAAAGTAGTATGCAACAAGTTGCAAAGCCAATCATTTAAGGACTCATTATGACAACTCGCTATGCAAATATTTTAAAACCCCTGCATTTGGGCTTTACGACCATTAAAAATCGTGTAGTGATGGGTTCGATGCACACCGGTTTGGAAGACCGTTTTTATAACTATCCTAAACTGGCTGCATATTTTGGGGAACGTGCAAAAGGCGGTGTTGGTCTGATTATCACCGGAGGAATTTCACCGAACCGTCAGGGCTGGTTGCTTCCTGCAGGCGGCACGATGAGCAATTTGGCTGATGTCGCGCCGCATCGTTTAGTCACGCATGCTGTGCATAAACATGGGGCAAAAATTTTGCTGCAAATTTTGCATGCCGGGCGTTATGGCTACCAACCGTTTGTGGTTTCTGCTAGCCCAATCAAATCACCCATTTCACCGTTTAAGCCGCGTCAAATGAGTGAAAAACAGATTCTCGATACTATTGAGGATTACGCACATACGGCCAGCATTGCCAAAAAAGCCGGTTATGACGGTGTGGAAGTCATGGGGTCTGAAGGTTATTTGCTGAATCAGTTTTTAAGTCGTCACGTGAATCAGCGTAAAGACCGCTGGGGTGGCGACATAGAAAACCGGATGCGTTTTGCTATCGAGATTGTTAAAGCCATTCGTGAAAAAGTGGGTGAAAAATTTATTATCTGTTTCCGCTTGTCGATGCTGGATCTGGTGCATGATGGTAATACCATGCAGGAAGTGATTAGTGTTGCTCAAGCTTTGGAAAAGGCAGGGGTAACATTGCTGAATACCGGTATAGGCTGGCATGAAGCACGTATTCCGACCATTGTCACTTCAGTACCTCGTGCAGCATTTGCAGATTACACTGGGGAAGTGAAAAAACATGTGGCAATTCCTGTGATTGCCTCTAACCGTATTAACATGCCTGAAACAGCAGAAGCCATTTTGGCCGCTGGAAAAGCAGATATGGTACAAATGGCACGACCATTATTGGCCGATGCGTTCTGGGTCAATAAAACAGCGACTAATCGGGTGGATGAAATTAATACCTGTATTGCCTGTAACCAAGCCTGTTTGGATCATACTTTTAAAAATAAACGCGCCACCTGTTTGGTGAATCCACGTGCTGCCTATGAAACTGAATTGGTGTATGTAAAAACCAAAACACCGAAAAAAATTGCTGTGGTCGGTGGTGGGGTGGCAGGAATGTCGGCTGCAACCGTGGCTGCCAGTCGTGGTCATAAAGTCACTTTATTTGAAGCAGCTCCGGAAATTGGAGGACAATTCAATTTAGCCAAAGTGGTGCCCGGTAAAGAGGAATTTCATGAAACCATCCGTTATTTTAAAGTTCAAATTGAAAAAACAGGGGTGGAACTGCGCTTAAATACTCGAGTCAACCGTGAGCAATTGGAACGTGAAGGATTTGCTGAGGTGATTGTCGCAACTGGGGTTATACCACGTAGTTTGCAGATTGAAGGCAGTCATGCACCTCAAGTGCTGTCCTATGCAGAAGTATTACGAGGGGCAGCAGTAGGTAACCGAGTAGCGGTGATTGGTGCCGGGGGAATTGGTTTTGACGTGTCGGAGTTTTTATTAAAACCGGAACATCAGCCGCAACCGCAACCCTTGGTAGACTGGCAACGTGAGTGGGGAATTGACCCAAATCCAAATTATGTATCTGAAGGTGGCATGCAAGCAGCTGAAGTAGATCATCCGGTACGCGAGATCTATTTGTTACAACGTAAAACCACACCACTGGGAATTGGATTAGGCAAAACATCGGGTTGGGTACATCGTGCGCAATTGAAAAAGCATGCTGTAAAGATGCTGCGTGGTGTGCAATATAAGTCTGTTACCACTGAAGGCTTATGGATTGAAACTAACGGTTATGATCAACTTTTACGGGTAGATACCGTGGTGGTGTGTGCAGGACAGGAATCTGTTAAAGATATTATGCCGACCGAAGATGAATTTACCTTGGCGAATTACCATATTATTGGTGGAGCTAAACTTGCAGCAGAGCTGGATGCCAAGCGCGCGATCCGTGAAGGTGCTGAATTAGCAGCCAAATTATGATTTTTTAAGTTGAGTTGGTGAAACAATATTCATTTGAATGGTTTAGTTGTAATTTGTACTTGTCAGTTTTTAAAAAGATCCGTATTATGGCGCACATGGAAGCGTGGCAGAGCGGTTTAATGCACCGGTCTTGAAAACCGACGAGGGTGCGAGTCCTCCGTGAGTTCGAATCT
>JBLZXS010000129.1:0-2361 GCA_050285325.1 Acinetobacter sp. | reverse complement strand
CATCTGCGGCACAGGTTCCGACTACAACGCATTGTTCTACTTGCTGTAGTGGCATGCCTGTTTTTGGATCCAGTAAATGGGTTTCTCCTGCAAGGCCGCGGTAACCTTTCCCACTAAAGGCAATAGCCTGATCGTTTAAGTTAAGTACTTGTTGAGGTACGCTGTTATCCGTATGGTTAAAGGCATCTTGTACACCAATTTTCCAGCCCGCTTTTTGTGGTGCATTACCCCAAACCCGAATGTCACCGCCAATATCTACCAACATACCTTGAATACCTGGAACAGCTTGACGTGCTGCAACCAGTGCACGGTCAATAATGTAACCTTTGGCATAGGCATCCGGAGCGAATTTCACTGATGAATCCATTCCAATGCTTTGTTGTGCTGCATCTAGTTTTACGCTGTCAGCTTTTAGCTGATTTAAAACCTGGGTACGGGTGGCTTCATTCAACTTGACTACACCATGCGATTGTTCCCATAAAGTAATTAGTTGACCCAAACGCGCATCGAAAGCCCCACAGGTTTTATCACGCCAGTTTTCACAGGCAGCAATCACTTCAAAAAGCTCAGCTGAAACCTTGCCCTGTTTATTATTATTTAAAGCAGAGATTTCACTGTCATCACGCCAAGTCGATAACACCTGATCTAAACGGCTAATTTCTTGTTGGATGGCATCTACAGCATGTTTGGCTTCTTGTTGCGATGCTCCTTGCACCACGACATCCAAGGACGTACCCAAGACATGGTCACGATGGAAATGATGGGTTTGGGTTGCGATCTGTTCAGACTGCGCTAATTTTTCACCTTGATCAGCAGCATTTGTCTGCAAAGGAGAAATCAGTGCCAGTGCCATAACCAGGGGCGAAAGACGAAATGCCTTATGAATCGGGTAAAAATTTCTTGCAGCAGATGACATACTGATTCTCCAGAATATTTTTTATGAATATTATTGATAATGATAGTGGTTATCAAGTAGATTACGAGCATTATATTAAATAAATATGTTCTGGAGTTCCTAACAATGAATAACTGGCTCAAAATTGCTTTACTGACCTCATTGCCGGTCCTTTCTCATGCACATAGCATGAGTCCTTTTCTACTTCCTGAAGTGTTTGATACCAAAGCCGCGCAAAGCATGAGTTTCCAAAGCGCGATTACAGTAGAGAAGTTTTTTGTTGCTGGAAATAACTTTAAAACAACTTATGTCATTACCGAACCTGATGGTCAACAAAAACCGATAAGCGCAGCAGCTTCCCTTAAACGCTTTAACATTGCAGAATTTGATTTAGCTCAGGAAGGAACTTATCGTATTCGTACTCAAGATGCAGTGGGTAATGCCGGAAAATATGCCTTGGTGGACGGCCGCTGGTTACGTGTTCGTCCGGTGCGCGCAGGCATGCAAAATCCTGCACCTGCCAAACCTGCTGAAACAGCAACGACTCAAAAAGCGCCTGCGCCGACTCAGCCACCACGTATGATTGCAGCAGATCAAGTGCCTGCAAATGCAAAAACCCTTGAAGTGACCAATCACCTGATTGCTGAAAGTTATGTCACCAAAGGCAAACCGTCTGCAATTCCAGCACCAAGCAAGAAAGGTTTTGAGTTCAAGTTACTGACTCATCCCAATGAGCTGTATGCAGGGGAATCCCTCAAAGCTCAGGTGCTAATGAATGGCAAACCGGTGCCGAATCTTGAAATTGATGTCTTTAAAGGTGCGAGCAGTTATGAGCCCAATGTAAAACGTGAACAGCCACATGTAAAAACCAATGCCAAGGGTGAAGTCGAGATTAAATTTGATCAGGCAGGGATTTATTTAATTACTGCGTCTTATCCTGAAGCCAATCCTGATGCCACTAAAAAACCGGCAACAGATAACTTTACTTATGGCTTAACGGTTGAAGTCACAGAATAATGTTTATCGTTAGATAAAATCTAAAAATGATTCATATAAAAAGCCCCTATTTTTAAATAGAGGCTTTTTGAATTTGTCGTTATAGAAAATTAAAAGTTATAGATCGCTACAGCATTCAGGCGGTTGTCTTCACCCGTCTTGCTACCATTTGGAGCAGCACCAAATGCTTCACGTTCACCATAGACATATTCAAGACCAAAACTTAAAGGCTTGGTTGGGCTATAGAAAACATTTGCCCAAGCTTGCCAAAGTTCTTTATTGGCTGCAGTCTTATTGGTTAATGCATTGATATAATTTTGATCTTCATCAAAAGTCATATAACCATATCCCAAAGTACCGCGTAGTTTTTCATTAAACTGTTGGGTCAAACCTACAGTAATCGAATCAAACTCGCTCTGCACAAGGCTACCATCTGCTTGTTTCACCACACCGCTATTGGTAAAGGAAAC
>JBLZXS010000128.1:0-2940 GCA_050285325.1 Acinetobacter sp. | reverse complement strand
GTCAGCGATCTACCTTGCCTCAACAATAATCTGGCTTAATTGATGACACGCCCTAGATAGATGTTTTTAAGCTGCGGTATGTTTACGATCTACAAATAATTTATAAAAAGCTAAACTTAATGCAGTGATCAATGCACAGAGCAAATAGGCAAAACTGTAGCCTTGATGGGCAATCACCGCACCGAGCAAGATCGAACCAATTGCAATTCCGATGTCATAACAGGTAAAAAAGGTCGAAGTTGCATGTCCAATTCGATCTTTCGACGAGCGCTGAATGGAAATGGTTTGCAAGCAAGGTTGAGCTGAACCAAAGCCCATCCCCACAAACACCGCAGCAAGCATCAATCCCGTTACTGTACTGATTTGGCTTAAAACAATAAGCCCAATGGAAAATAAGATAATCGCAGGATAAACCACATAATTTGGACCTTTACGATCATAAATTTTACCGGTGAAAGGTCTTAAGCTCATCATTGAAATCGCAAAGACCACAAAGAATAAACTGGCATAAGGCAGTAAATTTTTTGATTCAGCAAATGTCGAAATGAAGGACATAATACTGGCATACGAAAAAGAAATAATCATGGCCATAATCGAAACAGGCAATGCTTTCTTTTCCACAAAATCATGAACAGTTAATTTACGTTTAACGGTTTCAACTTGGTTTTTTATGGTTTCTTGAATCGGAATCAGGAAGCAAAATGCAAAGCCTAGGCAGATAATTCCAGCTAAAATTGCTGCAACCATTTGATAATAAAGTTGCTGAATTAAGCTAAGGCCAATTAAAGGGCCGAGTACAATCCCCAAGTTGACCGACATGACAAAATATCCCATGCCTTCACCCTTACGGTTTGCAGGAATAAAGTCATTGGCAATCGGAACGGTAACCGTGGTTAAAATACTAAACCAGATACCATGAAACAGGCGGATGATTAAAAGAAAAGTCAAATTATCTGCAAAAATATAGGCAAATGAAAAAAGACAGAATAGGGTTTCTGAAATATAAAGTGCTTTTTTTCTTCCAATTTTCTCAATAATTAAACCACTAAAGGGGCGAACGGCAATTGAGGAGGCCATAAAGAGCGTCATGGCTAGACCTGCCTGAGCTAAAGTTCCATCTAGTTCATTTACAATATAAATAGGCAAAATTGTAGTTTGGGCAAAATAAAACACAAACAAAAAAAGATTATTGGCTAGGCATAGAATAAAGGACTTATTCCATAACTTTTGAGCATTTACTGGCGTCATAATTTACCTAAATTTATAAGAAAAAGACGACTAAAGAGGCTTATCGAGGGCACTATTTTTTAGTTATAAATCATTTTTTGTAATTGAAGATAAGTCAGATCATCGTTGGATGGGATTAATTTTAGAAGAATATTGCCAAAAAGTACAGTGATGTAAGAATTTAATAGAGTAATTTAATTAATATATGGGTTTTTACTGGGAATTAATATCATATTGTGATTTTAAGTTAATTTTTTATTAAATCAAACTTGGCTGAAATAAAAAAAATCAGTCTTAAGGACTGATTTTTTTATATAAAACAGGATTATAAACCTGCTTCATATTCACTGCTTGAAAGTAACTTTTCGACATCCGCCATATTGTTTGGCTTGATTTTATAAATCCAGCCTTTGCCATAGGGATCATCATTCACAAAGTCCGGATCATCTTCAAGTGCTGAATTCACTTCAACTACTTCACCTGAAACAGGCGCATGAATATCAGAAGCTGTTTTAACCGATTCAACCACACCCGCTTGTTCGCCTGCAGTAATTTGCTGACCTACTTCAGGTGCTTCAACATAGACTAAATCTCCTAAAGCATCCTGTGCATGGTCGGAAATACCGGTAATAACCAGATCACCTTCAACTTTGACCCATTCGTGAGTACTGGCGTACTTTAATTCTGCAGGGTGATTCATGGATGACTCCTTTAAAATATTCAAATCATTTTTGCCATGTTTTATACAGGTTTTTTGATAAAAACAAAAGTTTATAAATAAGGATCTTTGCGCCAGTTGCTTGGGCTACGACCACTCCAGCGTTTAAAAGCCCGACTGAAATTGGCCACATCGCTATAACCCAGTTCATCTGCAATCAGCTCTAGAGTGTAATCGGTTCGGGAAAGAAGCGAGGTGGCATGACGATAGCGGACTTCATCGACCAAGGTGGAAAAAGAGGTTCCTTCGGCTGCCAGTTGGCGTTTTAAAGTACGATCCGACATATGCAGTCGATCCGCGACATTTTCGATGCTTAAATAATGCTGTTCTGAATTAGTCAAAATATCACGTACTCGCATCGCCAAGCGTCGACGTTCACCTAATGCCGAGAGTTCAGCTTCACACTGGTTAATTGCAATCTGGCTGGCAATCGGATCGGCATTGACCATCTTTAAGCCCAAGTATTTTTTGTCAAAACTGGAGAGCAAATGCGGCTGTTCAAAACGGAATTGATGCGATGGAAATTTTGCCATATAGCGTTCAAAACCGGGCGGTTTGGGAAAATCAAAATCAATCTCTCCGGAGAGATCTTCACAACCGGTTAAGGCTTTTGCCATGGTGATAATGCCAAAGGTCAAGGCAATGGTAATTTCAGTTCTTAAAGGCTCGATTTCAAAATCACATTGCAATTGCAGCGTAGCTTTTTCGCCAAAGGTAGAGAAATAGAGCTGTAAAAAGGGCAGACGGAGCTGAATAAAACGGTTGGCTAAGACCAAGGCATCGCTAATATCATGCGCAGTCATAATGGCATAGCCAATAAAACCATGAATGGAAATTCGCATTTGGGTACCCAAATGAAAACCCAGCGTCGGTTCACCGGTTAAACGTAATGCGTGTTTAACCAGTTCATTGGCAACAGGCGTTGGTATACGAAAATTTGGCTCCGCCAACTGCTCACTGCTTAAATGAAAAGGGGTAAACAATGCTTCTGCATT
>JBLZXS010000127.1:0-4738 GCA_050285325.1 Acinetobacter sp. | reverse complement strand
AAAGCAGCTTACGTTGTGGCTTCTTTTGAAGAACGTCAAGCGATCATCGACGGTCAAGTAAAAGCATTGGCTGATGAAGTAAATGCAATTGCGATTGTGCCTGCGGACCTTCGTGATGAAGTTACTGCATTGGTTGAATGGCCTGTTGCACTTCGTGCAAGCTTCGAAGAACGCTTCCTTGCTGTACCACAAGAAGCACTCATCACCACCATGCAGGACAACCAAAAGTACTTCTGCTTAGTAAATGCTGACAATAAACTTCAACCATACTTCATTACTGTGTCAAACATTGAGTCGAAAGACCCGTTACAGATCATTGAAGGGAATGAAAAAGTTGTTCGTCCACGTTTGTCAGATGCTGAATTCTTCTTCTTACAAGACCAAAAACAACCGCTTGCATCGCGTAAAGAGAAACTTGCAAACATGGTCTTCCAAGCAGAATTGGGTACGCTTTGGAACAAGTCTGAACGTATTGCGAAATTGGCTGTTGCGCTTGCGCCAATCACA
This sequence comes from Acinetobacter sp., assembly GCA_050285325.1. Taxonomy (GTDB): domain Bacteria; phylum Pseudomonadota; class Gammaproteobacteria; order Pseudomonadales; family Moraxellaceae; genus Acinetobacter. Next base: position 4,231 of record JBLZXS010000127.1, on the reverse strand, counting down.
GGTGCAAATGCTGCGGATGCTGAAAAAGCGGCACTTCTTGCAAAATGTGACTTAACGTCTGAGCTTGTGGGTGAATTCCCAGAACTTCAAGGGATTGCGGGTACTTACTACGCACGTCTTGAAGGTGAAAATGCTGAAGTCGCTGAATCTCTAGGTGAGCAATATCTTCCTAAATTCGCTGGTGACGTTTTACCGAAAACTAAAACAGGTACTACGATTGCCCTTGCAGACCGTTTAGATACTTTGACGGGTATTTTCGGTATTGGTCAAGCGCCTACAGGTTCTAAAGACCCGTTTGCGCTACGTCGTTCTGCAATTGGTATCTTGCGTCTAGTCACTGAAAATGAGCTTGATGTTTCAATTGAAGACCTGATCAAACTTGCACTTGCGGCTTATGGCGATGTATTGAAAGATCACGACAAGACTTTGGCAGATGCAGTTGCATTCCTTGAAGGTCGTTACCGTGCGAAATACGAAGACCAAGGGGTTGCGGTTGACGTGATTCAAGCGGTTCAAGCGTTGTCTCCAAAATCACCTCTTGATTTTGACAAGCGTGTAAATGCGGTAAATCACTTCCGTGACTTGCCTGAAGCTGCTGCACTTGCTGCTGCAAACAAACGTGTTGCCAATATTCTTGCAAAAGAAGCTGCACCGACCGGTGATGTGGTTGAAGCAAACTTGGTAGAAGATGCTGAAAAAGCATTGTTCGCTGAACTTGCGAAAATCACGCCAGTGGTTGAGCCTTTATTTGCTGCCAAAGACTATACTGCTGCACTTTCTGCATTAGCTGCACTTCGTGCGCCAGTCGATGCGTTCTTTGACGGCGTAATGGTCATGGCAGATGATGCTGACCTGAAAGCAAACCGTTTACGTATGCTTGCTCAACTTCGTGACTTGTTTACGAAAGTGGCTGATATTTCGGTGTTACAGCACTAACCCATAGCTTCTTGTAAGTTAAAGAAAACCCCGCTATAAGTTAGTGGGGTTTTTCTATATATAAATACGATGCAAAAACTAGAAATATTTCTCATTAATTTATTCATGGTGGGAGAAGAATGCTCTGATTCAGCAAATGGACGAAGCGTATTAGATACTACTTTTATTAAATGTGGCGGTTATACTTTTGAATTTAAACAGCACGACATTCGTTTAAAACAAACTGATTATTATAATCAAAGCATTAACACGACTACTGTAACTGTAAAGAATGTGGTCGAATATGAAGTCGATCATATTTTGGAAATCGTAGATGATATCTGCCAATTACTATCTTTTGCTCAACAATCCTATGTCGTTCGCAGAGGATATCAAATAGCAGATAAGCAACATTGCATAAACTGTGCAGGATTTTATATTTCTTCAAGAAGCAATATCATTGAGGACAAAGGTAAAAGTATTCGTAATTTTATCGAGCAGGTTTATCCAACTTTCATCAAAATCAAAAATACTCGACAGCTTTCCGTTGTAATTAGTTATTTATGTGAAGCCAATCGTTCATCATTAGTCCAAGAGATTTCATTAATTTCACATTATGTTGCAATAGAAAATCTCAAGAATACGTTTGCGTTAGATAATAGATATGAATATTTAGGACAAAATTTCACACATAAAGATTTTCCACATTTAGATAAGACACCTTTAGATATAGAAAATTATTGGCTGCCTAAAGGAAAAAGAAAAAAGTATATACATAAAACATATGGTCAAATTTCATCAACTGAAATGACTTTAAGAGTGTTTGAAGCCAATAATTTTGAAAGGACTGAGATAACGCCATTCTTAAATAAGCGCCATACAATGATTCATGAAGGAATTTTATTACCTTTTGGTGACATTAATTATAGTAAACAAGCAATGGAAGACTTACGAGATGTTAGTGATTTACTTCGACAATACTTACTTATCCTTTTAAATTACAAGGGAGCTTATTATAGAAGTAGAGATCGGTTCGGCTGTTCTGTATGTTTGATTTAATATCCAAGTAGCGAAATTTAATACAATTCCCTATACTCAAACCAACAACACTCAACAAGAAAGAATCATATGAAATTTAAAACGATTATTTTGACTGGTCTTGCGGGTATTGCTCTTACAGCGTGTACTTCTGCACCAAAAATCCCCCAACTGGAAACAGGTGTCTTACAGGAAGTCCAAAACCTGGAAGTCTATCCCGACACCACCAACAACAAAGCCAAACTGACCAAATTTCCCGGAAAATGCGTGATTGAATTTACTGGCAACCTAGAAGCTGGCAAGTCAGTAGAACAATGGGCATTTAAAGGCTTAACCCTGATTTCAGGTGGTTCTGCAACCTTTGCCAAAGATGGTACAAGTACCGCAAACAAATTTGACCTGAGTACCCCAGAAGTACAAAAGAACTTCCTCGCATTACGCCATCATTTTCATGAAGATGCTTTAGCACAATGTAACTAATGCACCTAAGAATCACTGACTCAAATTTGAATTGGTGATTCTGCTCTCCTTTTCGGAATATTTTAATCCCGCCTATAAGCCGGTATTGCAAGCTAAAGAGGTTTAATCCCTATAACTCACATGATGTTCTTAAAATTTACATTTAGAATCACAAAAAGTCGAAAATTTTATAAAAACAAATAAAAATCAAATAACTATATAAATTAAACCTTTAAAGTATCTTCATCTTCCTATCAATATTGTTGATTCACTGTTGCTGAAACGTGTGACTTTATTCTCAAGCCAATAATTTACTAATTAATCTCTTTATTATGTGAAATCTCACAACTCGGCGAACATTCGAGTTTCGCCATACAGGATACATTTAAGCGATGAAAACCCTTCAAACTGCATTAATTACCACTGCACTATTGGCTACTTCTCCTCTGTTCGCAAATACCACAGTACAAGCAACAGCAGATGTAAAAACAGAACAACCCGGTTTATTGCACAGCTTATCTAACGGGGTAAAAAATACCACCCAAACAGTCGGTCAAGGTATTCATAACACTGCTCATAAAGCCGGCGAAGGTATTCAAAATACAACGCAAAAAGCAGGTCAAGGCATTAAAAATACTGCGGTCAAAGTAGATAAGGGTGTTGCAAAAGGAGTGGATAAAACTCGAACAGCAGGTAAAAAGACTGTAGAAAACACTAAAAAATTTACTGCAGAAAAATCACAGGCAGTAGAAAGCAAAGCGGTTAAAGTCAAAAATACAACGGTAGAAAAAGCAGATAAAAGCAAAAAATTTGCCAGTGAAAAACTGCAAAAAACTAAAGATACCGTAAGTTCGCAGTCTGGCAATGCCGGTCTAAACAGCAATGCGAAAGTTGAGTTAAATACACCAGTAGCGAATGCGCATGTAGGTCTAGATACGAATGCGTCAGTAAATCATCAAAAATAAGATCAGTGTTTAAAAAATCTGTCTTTAAAAAGCTCATTTTTATGGGCTTTTTCTTTCATCAATGCCTCCATTCTTTCACGATAACGTAGTGAATCATGTAGTTTGCTGTATTAATTTTGCCACATTTAGCTTTGCTTTAAAAATTTACTATTACAATAAAAATAGTAATGCAAAACTGAAACTACAAGCAAAAACAGGAATAACTCTCACAATGAAAAAGATGAAAACGATATTGATTACGGGCGCAATTTTAGCTTCCACTCCGCTTTTCGCTCAAGCTCCAACAGCCACCGACACCGTGACTCCACCCCAGAATAATGCTGTACCGTATGGTGACAATCCCAATATTTTTAAAGTGATTACCCAAAAGGCTCAAACAACGGTGCAAAATACCGCTGAAAAAGTCGATCATGCCGCACAAAAAGGGATCGCAAAAGTAAAACCAAAGGTTGAAAATGCCTGGGAAGAAACCAAAGATTTTGCAACTGAAAAATCGGCGGCAGCAAAAGAGAAATCTCAACAAACTGCTGCCACAGTTACCCAAAAACTGAATCAAACCAAAGATGGAATTATGGGCAGTCCGGATGCCAAACCTGCACCAATTGTTTCTTATCCTTTAAGCCAGTCCTCTACAGGTGCACAGGCACCCATTCAATAGGTCGTGCTTACTCCAATAGCTCATACAAAACAATGGATGCACAAGCCTAAACAAACCTATGCTCCAGCATTCAAGCAGAGGACTTTTTAAACAAATCACTATTTAAGCAGAGATTTAAACCAAGGATAAGTTAACTCACTTGTCGAATAGGCTGCCCTGCCTTGAACGCTTCAACATTGTCTAACATCTGCTGCAC
>JBLZXS010000126.1:0-2306 GCA_050285325.1 Acinetobacter sp. | reverse complement strand
TTTTAGAAACAGTCAGTACCATTTGCTCTTCAGGAATTAAATCTTCACGAGAGAAATCGATACGTGATTCAACAATCGCCGTTTTACGTGCATCGCCATACTGTTGCAGAATCAGCGCCAATTCTTCACGAATCACATTCATCAACAAATTGAAATCGTTAAGAATTGCAGTAAGTTCAGCAATTTGCGCTAGAATTTCAGAATATTCCGCATGTAACTTGTCTTGTTCAAGACCGGTTAAACGGTGTAAACGAAGTTCCATGATCGCATTAACTTGCGTTGGTGACAGACGGTAAATATTACCTTCTAGACCAAATGGTTTCGCTGGATCTTCGCCTTCAATTTCGTCAGGACGTACCGATACTGAACCTGCTTTTTCAAGCAATGCAACAACACCGCCACCCGCCCATTCACCTGCTTGTAAACGCTCACGCGCTTCAGCCGGATTGGCAGAAGTTTTGATGGTTTCAATAATGGCATCAATATTTGCCAGAGCAACCGTCAAACCTTCCAAGATATGACCACGTTCACGTGCTTTACGAAGTTCAAACATCGTACGACGTGTCACCACTTCCTGACGATGACGAATAAACGCTGCAATGATATCTTTCAAATTCATCAACTTCGGCTGACCGTTGTCGAGGCAGACCATGTTGATGCTGAAAGAATTTTCAAGTTGGGTGTTCTGGAACAGGTTATTCACAATCACTTCAGCGTTTTCACCACGCTTCAAGTCAATTGCAATACGCATCCCGTCTTTATCAGACTCGTCACGAAGTTCCGAAATACCTTCAAGTTTTTTCTCTTTAACCAGTTCAGCAATACGTTCAATGGTTTTCGCTTTATTGACTTGATATGGAATTTCAGTGAATACGATAGTAATACGACCGTTTTTCGGGTCTTCTTCGAAGTGATATTTACCACGAATATGCAAACGGCCTTTACCGGTACGGTAAGCATCCACAATTCCCGATTTACCGTAAATAATACCGCCTGTAGGGAAATCTGGACCAGAAATATGCTGCATCAAACCTTCGATGCTGATATTTGGATCATTGGCATAGGCAAGGCAGGCATTCACAACTTCAGTCATGTTGTGCGGCGCCATATTGGTCGCCATACCCACTGCGATACCGGTTACACCGTTAATCAGTAAGTTAGGAACACGGGTTGGCATGACTTGAGGAATACGCTCAGAGCCATCGTAGTTGTCTTCCCATTCGACTGTATCTTTTTCCAAGTCAGCTAAAAGTTCATGCGTGAGCTTACGCATACGAACTTCGGTATAACGCATTGCCGCAGCACTATCGCCATCTACAGAACCAAAGTTACCCTGACCATCGACCAATTGATAACGCAAGCTAAATTCTTGTGCCATACGTACAATGGTTTCGTAAACAGCTGAGTCACCATGAGGGTGATATTTACCGATTACGTCACCCACCACACGGGCAGACTTTTTATACGCTTTGTTGTAGTCATTGCCTAACTCGTGCATTGCGAAAAGCACACGACGATGAACTGGTTTTAAGCCATCTCTCACGTCTGGTAATGCACGAGAAACAATAACACTCATAGCATAGTCGAGATATGAGCTTTTGAGTTCATCCTCAATGGCAATCGGTCGGATTTCCGATACGCTCATGCATACTCCTTATTACAAACAGTATTTGGAACTGCTCGTTTTATATAATCAATCTAGCAAAAAATTAACCCAAAATAAGCTGAGTTAAAGTCTAAATACAGCCGTAAATTATAGCATAAATTCTCTCGTTTTTGTCTCTTATAAGCCATCTTAATCTTGTTAATTTTCTTCAATTTATCGTTTATTTTTTAATCTGTTTTAATTGTCGGCATTTTATGTGAATTAGTTCATTTTTTCACTGACTTTAATTCAAGTTTACACAACCAGGTACCTCAGAATCTTGCGTAATTAAACTGCTCATTTTGCACTTTCAGCCGCATAGAAAATCAATGACGAGTCACCTATCCAGAAACCCATCCGAATCCAATTAAAATGACACGTTTTAGATCTCCCTAAAAAGCCATAGAGCTCGCTTAAGCATTCAAATAAGCGTTGCTACTTCCATCTTGAAACGGCTCAATCAGCCCTGATTTTTTTGAGAAATTTTCAACAATAAAAAACGCCCCTGAGCAAAGCAGGAAAGCATTGCTTTCACTGCTTGCACAAGAGCGTCTTTCTGAACAGGATTCAGGAATTAGATTTTAGAAACCAATTCAGGAATAACCGTGTTCAAGTCACCCACTAACCAGTAATCCGCAACCGCATTGATCGGTGCTTCTTC
>JBLZXS010000125.1:0-10161 GCA_050285325.1 Acinetobacter sp. | reverse complement strand
TCACGGAACTGGTTGTCATAACGGTTGTTAATGCCATCAATATACGCCAGGGTTAACTTGGTATCTTTAATGTCTTTCGATTCTAACCAAGCACCGCTATAAGTGGTGAGCAACTGACGCGATGGATCGAAGACCAATACTGGAGATACCGGCAGTAATTCACCGACTTTCAATTCAGTTTGAGAAACTTTGGCTTTTAAGGTCGCCCCCACTTTACCAAAATTATCTTTTTGCCCTTTGCCCGGTCCTTCATGCGGTAAAACCCAGTCAGGATTATTGTCACGGCCATTTAAACGGAATGCATGCTGAATAAGAAGATCTGCACCGACTTGCACACCGCCACCAATATCTTGATAGCCGGACTTTGCATCCAGGGTAATGCCTTGTGACCAGCTACCCCAGTTGTTTTGGGGTACATCAGCATACTGACGATCTAAATAGAAATTTTTGAATTTTAATTGGACTTGGCTATCGTCGATAAATTCTGCATTCGTTGCAGTTGTACCTAATGCTAGAGTCACAGCACAGATGGCTTTCCATAAAGTTTGACGACGCATGGCTTATTCCCAGTGATCAAATTAAGCTATGCCACCATCATGCTCAACAATACAACTAAAAAAAATCCGACCAGAGTATTAAAGAGCAACTTATATAACTTTATTTTTCTTTTTTCTAACATTTAATTCCAAATTTTAATATGTTTTAACAATAAGTGGTTTTTTCTTACTGCCACTACTATCCATTTAAAATATTGTTAATTAAATTATTTTTTTAAAAAAATGAATTAATATCAATTTATTAAGTGTTTTTTTAGTTAAGTAATTTAATAAGATCTTAAATCTATAAGTGGTGTTTATAATAAATATCCAATAATTGAACCTAGTTAAAAAATTAATATATAAATACATAAATAGTATGACTTAATATTTAAAATGTATTAATTACCATCAATACTCCATCTAATTACACCTTATATATTTGATTTTTATGAAAATAACGCTTTGTCTAATATAAGTTAACATTAAACCATTTACACTACTCTAATAGTTGTAAATCATAATCAAGGATGAATGAAATGAGACTCAACAAAATAACCCTACTTACCTCGCTATTAATTTCTACGCAGCTCTTCGCTCAAAAACCGAATGTGGTCATCATTCTGGCAGATGATTTGGGATATTCTGATCTAGGTTCATTTGGTAGTGAAATCAAGACTCCTAATATTGATAGTCTTGCTCATCAAGGAACCCGCTTTACCAATTACCACACCCCTAGCACGTGTTCTCCGACGCGTTCCGAGTTGATGTCGGGTACAGATCATCATCAAGCTGGGTTGGGTGCAATGGCGGAGACTATGCGGGCAGATGCAGCAAAATTTGATTTAACGCCCCGTCCACAGTTTTTAGGTAAACCTGGTTATGAAGGTTATTTAAATACTCGCTCAATGACCTTGCCTCAAGTATTAAAAGACAATGGTTATAAAACACTGATGGCAGGTAAATGGCATCTTGGTTATACCCCCGAGACCAATCCGGCAAGGAGAGGTTTTGATTTTTCTTATGCATTATTAAATGGTGCAGACTCACATTTCAAAACACTGCCTGATGGTATCGAACGTAAAACCATTTACACTGAAAATGGTCAGAAGGTCGAATTACCAGATAATTTTTATTCAACAGATTTCTTTACTCAAAAAGTGATTGAATATATTGGTAATGATAAGAAGCCAAGCCAACCTTTCTTTGCCTATGTTGCTCTCACCGCCCCACATTGGCCACTTCAGGTACCGACAAATTATTTGAATATTTATAAGGGCCACTATGACCAGGGTTACGATGCAATTAAACAGAAGCGTTTAGAAAAAATGCTCAAGTTAAAGCTGATTAATTCTACAAAAACAGCCAATCTTGTTAGTAAAGAACTTGCTCCAATGAATTTAGATACCTGGAACAATCTGACGGCTGAACAGAAAAAAATCGAAGCGCGTAAAATGGAAATTTATGCGGCCCAGATTAAAAATATGGATGACAATGTCGGAAAACTGATTAAACATCTGAAAAAGATTAAGCAATACGACAATACGCTGTTTATTTTTATGTCAGATAATGGCGCAGAAGGGTTCTATCGCCCACTTTCAGGTTATGACAATAGTTATAATAATTTAGGTAAAACTAAATCTTATGAACTTATTGGTCCGCGTTGGACTGAAGTGAGCAGTGCACCATTTTCACTTTGGAAAGGAACTGCAGCTGAAGGCGGCGTCAGTGCACCTGCGATTGTTAAACTTCCAAATAGCACCACAGCTAAAATCAGTAATAGCTTTGTGAATGTAAAAGATGTTTTCCCAACTGTTCTTGAAGTGACCCAATCTTCATTAAAACCAGATTATCAGGATCCTAGCAAGTTCAACCAGCTTTCCGGTAAATCGTGGATCAGTTATCTTAAGGGTAAAACCAACTCCGTATATGGCGAAAACTTTATCTATGCAGATGAATTGCATGGCGATGCCTATGTGCGTAACAAGAAATGGAAACTCACGCGTACCATTACCAAAAACCTGAGTGGTCCGGACTGGAAGTTATATGATCTAGAAAATGATCGTACAGAAACCACAGACCTGAGTAAAAAACACCCTGAAATTGTAAAACAGCTCCAGCAAGAATATGTGAAATATACTCAACGTGTAGGTGTACAGGATTTCGCGGAGTAATACCCCATGTCAAATTTGATGAAAGGGAGTTGTCTGGTATTGCTCATGTTCAGCCTTGCGGGATGCGACTCTTCAAAATCTGAGCAAGCTACAGAAACTGTCACTCTTGGAAGTGTCAGTCAATGTAAGCAATATTCAGGCTTGCCTGCGCTTTGGGGAAAATCCAAAACATCGGGTATGGTTGAAATTCCGGCAGGTGAAATTCTTTTTGGCTCAAACACAGGTTATGAAGATGAACGCCCTTTCTATCAAAACAAACTCAAAGTAAACGCTTTCTGGGCTGATCAAACAGAAGTTACTGTTGCCCAGTTTAAAAGTTTTGTAGATGCAACTGGCTATATTACCGATGCTGAAAAACAAGGTGGTGCCGCTGTTTTCATCAAGCCTGAAACAAATAATGTTGCCATGATGTCCTGGTGGAAATTTTTGAAAAATGTTTCATGGAAAAACATTGATGAGAAATTTCCTGCTCTGAATGAGCCAGTTCGTTATGTGACTTATAATGATGCATTGGCATATGCAACATGGCTGGGTCGTGATCTGCCTACCGAATTAGAAAATGAATACCTCTCCAAAGGGTTCAGTGATCAGGAAGATATCGGCCCAAAATCGCATGGAAAAATTACCGCCAATTACTGGCAGGGTGAATTCCCTTATTCCAACTCTAATCAAGATGGATTTAAAGGTATAGCACCTGTCGGCTGTTTTAAAGCCAATCCTTTTGGCCTACATGACATGATTGGAAATGTTTGGGAATGGACAAATTCTGTTTACAAAGGCCCTCATTCCGATATGCATATGGGCAATCCACAAATGACCCGCCACCACTCAGAACAGGTCATGACAATGACCATAAAAGGTGGTTCCTATTTATGTGCAGATAATTATTGTGCACGTTACAGGGCGGCTGCACGACACCCGCAAGAATTTGATCTTGCCACTTCCCATGTTGGATTCAGAACCGTACTACGAAAATAAACTTTAAATTTACAAGGATTGATTTTTAATGAAAAAATTTATTTTTTCAGGGTTACTTTTGTGCCTAGGAAATGCACATGCAATAGAAGACCTGAAAATAAGCAATACAGTTACTTTAAAAAACCTGTATGCAGAGCGGGATTATAGTCAGAGTGATGCAGACCTAGGCAGTTGGACACAAGGGCTGATTTATCGAGGAAAATTTAGCTATAAACTGAATCAGGACTGGAGTGTCGCGTTAAATCCTTCTTTTCAATATGCTTACCGACTGAGTAATGATAAAGGTCTTGCAGATACTATTTTGCCTTTTGATCCAATCGCCCAAGAGCAAAAACAACATCAGCACAAACAAGGGATTAATTTTGAGGCTTCATTTCAAAATCATACTCTAAGTTATGGTGAACAATGGATTAACAATCCAATGCTGGTGGTAGATCCATCTCGACAATTACTGCCATCATTTCATGGTGCGGTATATACAGGGAAATTTAAGGATACCACCGTTTCAGCAGGTTTAATTGATAAGTATTCACGTCGTAGTGCTGAACATTTCAAAAAAATTAGTGTAAAAAATATTGAATCTGATGGTTTAACTTATTTAGACATTCAGCATGCAATATCACCTAATTTAAAATTACATGTGTTCAATGGTTATCTGGAAAACCTTTATAACCAAAGTATGCTGGGGTTAGATTATAAATGGCAATTTTTTGATACAAAAATGCAAACCAACTTCCGTTACTTTAATAACACAGATATTGGAGATGCAAAACTAGGTTCAGTAGACAGCAACAACATTGGCATTATCAACTATGCAGAAGTACTGCCAAAATTGAAAGTAGGTATCGGCTACCAAAAAATATTTGGCGACAATGATTATCCTCTAATTGATGGTCCTATTCCTGTACTTGATTTTATTAACTGGACTCAAGGTTCATTCATTAAAAAAGATGAAGAATCATATCATCTAACTTTAAGTTATGATTTTGATGCCCTTATACCCGGTTTAAAATTAGACACCAAATATATTCGCGGTGAAAACTTTAAGACCCAGGGCAAAGACGACCATGAAACAGAGTTTAACTATCGTTTTGGCTATACAATTAACGACGGTCTGTTCCAAGGCTTAAGTTTTTCATGGCTCAATATTGATTATAAATCAAAGTATGGTCGAGATTATAACGAGAATCGTGTCTATACCATGTATACCTTTAAATTTTAAAATCCATGATAAAAAACAGCTGAATTATTCAGCTGTTTTACACGCTAGATACTCAGAATAAAATACAGTACAGATAAATCTAGCATTCATTCCCATAAAGCAATAAGCAAAACAATTCAGTATTATTGATTGAATCACATCGAAAATACCAATCAAGTAATTGATTAAATTAAACAATTTTAAATAAAATTATTCAGAATTAAAAAAGCACCCATATTTGGGTGCTTTTTCTTTTAAACTTTATACTTTAATTAAGCTTGAAGCTCTTTTGCTTTAGACATGGTCAAAGCAAGGTCTTCAATCATGTCTTCCTGACCACCCACAGTGCCACGACGACCCAATTCCATCAAGATGTCACGAGCCGATACACCATATTTCGCTTCAGCACGTTTAGCAAACAACAGGAATGAAGAGTAAACACCCGCATAACCCAAAGTTGCTGCATCACGGTCTGCACGAATTGGATTGTGCATCATTGGAACGACCAGGTCTTCTGCAATATCTTGTACTTTGAACAAGTCAACGCCTGTTTCCATTTGCATACGGTTAGCCACCGCCACAAACAGTTCAAGTGGCGTATTACCTGCCCCTGCACCCAAACCTGCCGATGCCAAGTCAATACGTACTGCACCTGCTTCAACTGCAGCCACCGAGTTCGCTACGCCCATACCCAAGTTATGGTGACCGTGGAAACCGATTTCGATGTTTGAATCCAAGCTTTGACGTAAAGCATTCACACGATCCGTTACATCATTTGGCAGCATATAACCAGCAGAATCGGTCACATAGATACAGTTTGCACCATAAGACACCATCTTTTTCGCTTCTTCTAAAAGACGTTCAGGTGATGCCATATGTGCCATCATCAAGAAGCCAACCGTGTCCATCCCCAATTTGCGGGCAGCCGTAATATGCTGTTCAGAACAATCTGCTTCAGTTGAATGGGTTGCCACACGAATGGTTGATACACCAATTTCATGAGCCATATGCAAATGATCAACCGTACCGATCCCAGGAAGTAACAATGCAGTAACTTTGGCATTTTTCATCAACGGTACAACTGCAGATAAATATTCTTCATCTGTTGCAGCAGCAAAACCATAGTTAACCGAGTTACCGCCAAGGCCGTCACCATGGGTTACTTCAATCAGCGGTACACCTGCATCATCCAGTGCAGTTGAAATCGCGATCATTTGCTCAATACTGGTTTGATGGCGCTGTGGGTGCATGCCATCACGTAAAGTCATATCATTAATAATAATCTTAGACATGGTGTAGCTCCTTAAGCTTCAACGGCTTGATTGGCGATTAAACGTTCCGCAAACATTTCTGCAGTACGTGCTGCTGCTGCAGTCATAATATCGAGGTTACCGGCATATTTAGGCAAGTAATCACCCAGGCCTTCAACTTCCATAAACATGGATACACGGTTGCCATCAAATACTGGACCGTTTACCAGTTTGTAACCCGGTACATATTTTTGAACTTCGAGGATCATTGCATGAACTGATTCAGTAATCGCTGCCTGATCCGGTTCACCTTCAACCAGGCAATGTACTGTGTCACGCATCATCAATGGTGGCTCGGCAGGGTTAATAATAATGATCGCTTTACCTTGCTTCGCACCGCCAACTTTCTCAATGGCACCCGCAGTAGTACGCGTAAATTCATCGATGTTTTTACGTGTACCCGGACCCACTGATTTTGTTGATACGGTCGCAATAATTTCACCATAGTTCACAGGCTGAACACGTGAAACAGCAGCCACCATTGGAATGGTTGCTTGACCGCCACAGGTCACCATATTTACGTTTGGCAATTCACCTTGCTCAAGCAAAGCTTCCAGATTGACTGGCGGTACACAGAATGGACCAACCGCTGCAGGCGTTAAGTCAATCATTTGTACGCCAAGCTCATTCAACTTGCGGCTGTTTTCAGCATGTACATATGCAGAGGTTGCATCAAACGCAATTTTGATATCATCAGCAAGAACGTGCGGAAGTAAACCGTCTACACCCTCAGCTGTGGTTTTAATACCCATTTTCGCAGCACGTGCAAGACCTTCAGAGGTCGGATCGATTCCGACCATCCAAACTGGCTCTAACCATTCACTGCGTTGTAATTTGTAAAGTAAATCTGTTCCGATATTACCCGGACCGATCAATGCACATTTAATCTTTTTCATGGTTTATCTTCTTTCAATTATTCAGCAGCAAAAGCAGCAACAACAGAACCAAAGCCTTCAATTTCAACTTTGAATTCATCACCTGGATGTGCAACCACCATTGGACCCAATGCACCGGTCAACACGATGTCACCTGCCAACAATGGACGGCCACGGCGAACCATTTCATCCGCCAACCAAACCGCAGCATTCAGTGGATTTGCAAGACAGGCTTTACCTACACCTTGAGACACAACCTCGTCACCACGAGTCATGATCATTTTGCAGTTCACCAAATCTAGGTTTTCAAGTTTCACCGGACGTGAACCTAAAACAAATGCAGCTGAAGAGGCGTTGTCGGCTACAGTATCAATCAAGGAAATTTTCCAGTTTTCGATACGGCTATCCACCACTTCTATCGCCGGCAAGGCATATTCAGTCGCACTGATAATGTCGGCATAGGTATGGTTTTGTTTAGTAAGATCTTTATTAATCACTAATGCGATTTCTGCTTCAACTTTAGGCTGAATCAACAGACCTGCCGGAATTGCTTCGCCATCACCATACGACATGTCTGCAAACAACATACCGAAGTCAGGTTGATCTACACCCAGTTGTGCTTGTACTACTTTTGAAGTCAAACCAATTTTACGACCGACTAAACGACGTCCTTCGCTTAAGGCACGTTGGGTATTTATTTCTTGAGCTGCATAGGCAATATCTACATCCGCACTTTCACCACCCAACTGGGGGCGAATCGGTGCAATCGCAGTTTGTGACAACTCAGCTTCTCTAAGCGCTAAGGCGACTGATTCAACAACAGCAGAATTCGACATCAATGTTTCCTTAAACTGCAAAAAATTGGACTTATACCGTGATCGATGGAAATGGAATGAACAATCAGAAAATTCTACGCAGATAATCAAACCGATCAGCAAAGGGGTGCTGCCCATCGTGGCAAACGTGTATATGTATAAACTGATTTAGAATCTAAAAAATGCGCTTTTTATGCCAATACTTATTTTATTTTTTACAATAGCTATTACCTATAAAAGGAATTCCACTTTTTTGAGTGATACAAAGTACTTAGCTTAGATATTTCACGATATCCGAGTAATTCACTCTGCCATGGATGCTATTCATTTTAACAATCAATCCCGCCTACGACTAAAAGATGAGAGCAACTCGATCTTTTGAATAAAAAAGACATATTTATTGTTGAATAGTCATGATATTTATAAGTAATTAAAAACAAAGACTTAAACTATCCGTAATGAAAATTAATCTACTTTTACTGATGCTCTTACTCATCACCTTCTCTAATCCTGCCTTTGCAAAGGATTATCAAAATCGACTCAAAAACAAATATTTAGTTTTAAATGGTGCAAGCTGTGCCGGACTTAAATTCAATGCCCAAGCCACTGCTGCTGCATGGCAAAATGAAATGGAATGTAGTCGTGGCGACCACAATACAGAATTCTGGCGTATTAGCTGGATTACACCGGATATTTTTATGATGACTGAGGTCATTCGTCCCAATGAAATTTCACCACCGCGTAACGATCTTTATAAAATTATGAACATTCAAAATAAAACGGTCACTGTCATCAATTACTGGACCGGTTGGGGTAATCACAAGCCTGATGTGCAAAAATTTAGAATTCAATAAGTCAATTTAGAATTTAATACGTATAAAAAAGGGTGATTTCCAATCACCCTTTTGAGCATCCAATGTGTACTAAACCGCTTGTTTTAAATTCACATGGTTTAAAAGAATCTGATGCAAACTTGCAACATCTTCTGCAATAGCCAACGGATTAAATTGTGCCAGCGTCTCAGGTGTATGCACACCATAACTCACCCCAATACGCGGCATAGCAATGTTTTGTGCCATTTCCAAATCATAGGATGTATCACCAACCATAATTGCATTTTCAGCAGCCACACCCGTAACCTGTAAAATTTCTGCAAGCATAAGAGGATCGGGCTTAGATTTGGTTTCACTCGCGGCACGGGTCACCACAAAAAACTCATGACTCATGGTCTGATTTAATACCCGGTCTAAACCTTTACGGCTTTTCCCGGTCGCCACCGCAAGTTTGACACCTTGTAGTTTTAGCGCAGTTAATAATTCTGCCACACCTTCAAACCAGGCATCGTCTTTGGAGTTCTCGACATAATGATCTGCATAGCATTGCAAAATATCACGGTGCAATTCAGGTACAGCTGGAAATAAAACTTGTGCCACTTCAGGCAACCCTAAACCAATGATGCTTTTCGCAGCTTCATTGGTTAAAGGCTGTGCATATTCTTGGGCAGCAAACTGCAAGCTTTTTACAATTTGTCCGACTGAATCAAATAAGGTGCCATCCCAGTCAAAAATAATCAGTTCCACAGGTTGTTGCATAGATAAATTCCAGTATTTGATTCAACGCAAAACATAGCATTTAGCTTTTATTCTCCCGGTCCGCCTTTCTACAAAGGACAGAAGAGGAAAAATATCTTTGGAGAAAATTCAAAACAAATATTTGCTACGTGAAGGTGACACGGATGTCGCCTTCTCCCTATCTTTTCACATTCCAAATTTCTTAATCACTTTTGAGTAACGGGATGACTCATCAAATCTACCCGCTACCTTAGAGAAGAACTTCAGTCTTGGTCACGATCAGTGAAAGCAGGTTCTTTATCTTTTTTCTGTGCACGTAACTGCGCTACCAAACTCTGCATGTCTTCAGGCAATGGCGCTTCAATGGTTGGATACCCCGGAATTTCCAGGCGCATTGCATGCAAGCATAAACGACGTGCTTTCGGACCTTTATATGCAGTTTCATGACCATATTTTTCATCGCCAATTAAAGGATGACCAATACTTAAACCATGTACACGAATTTGATGGGTACGACCGGAAAGCGGCGATGCATAGACAAGCGTTGCATGCATAAAGCGCTCAGCCACATTCCACTGCGTTTTAGACTCTTTACCTTCTTTAGATACGCATACACGACGCTCACCATTGGCAAGTTCATAACGGTGTAAAGGTGCATCAATCAGCTGTTTATCCAGACTCACCTGCCCTTTGACAATGGC